>NZ_JBSXOQ010000096.1:0-252801 GCF_056859495.1 Sphingobium sp. L-44
CGCTCGCCTTCGCGAACGTCAGCGCGCCCCCGCTGGTGGTGCTGTCGTTGGTCGCCACCGTGCCGCTGACCGGCGTGTCCTCCGCCGTGGTCGCGCTGTCGTCAGCCGCCGCCAGGTCCGTCACCGGCGTCACGGTGATGACGAGGTCGGCTGTGTCGGTTCCGCCTTCGCCGTCGCTGACCGTGTAGGTCACCGTCGGCACAGTGCCGTTCCAGTTGGGCGCGGGCGTGAAAGAATAGCTGCCATCGCTGCCGATGGTGATCTTGCCGACCCCCGCGATGATCGCCTTATCGCCGGCATTGTATGTCGTGCCATTGATTGTGAACTTGGTCACGGACAGCGGATCGCCGTCCGGGTCGCTGTCGTTGGTCAGCACCTTGCCGGTGATCGGACCGCCGTCCTCGCTGCCGATGGCCCGATCATCCTCAGCAACAGGCGGATGGTTCTGATCGCCGGGCTTGCCGCGGCCGCCGCCCGAACCGCCAGCAAGGGCGGCGATCGCCGCGCCGCCACCCAACGCCCCCAGCAGCCAGGGCCACCAGATGAAGCCCGCGCCATCGTTCCATTCGATTTCGGTAAAGTGGAATTCCGACCACTGCTCAGGATATTGCCCCCACCAGGCAACCCCCTGATCATCGATCAGGACCAATTCGTTACGGCCTTCCTCGGCGGCTGCGTCAGCCGCGCCATTGCCGACATCAGCATGTCCTTGGTCCGTATCGCCTTCGGGATATTTGACAAAGAAACCCGGAATGGCGATTTCCTGGCCATCCTTGAGCACTAGAACAAGATCTTCGCCACGTCGCTCAAACCGGGCGACCTTTTCCGGGGCCAGCTTGAGCATAATAACCGAGGGGTGATCGAGCACGATACCCTTAACGTCTTCGGCAAGGCGACGATCACCGGACTTCTTGTTAAGGATTTCGATCTTCATGGGTACTCTCAATAGCTTAAAGGCTGCACAGATAGCGGGACGGTCCAATATTCTGTACGGAAATAAAATTTGACTGCAAGCTGTGCGAGACGAAACAAAGAAGGCCTAGGTGTTTGATCCCACGGTTTGATGGTGCGATCCTTTTGAACCACCCCGGCTTTCCCGGAGGCATTTTGAATTGAGTCATGCAACCATATCGAGGGTCTCTCTGGCTGCATAGTAGTTTGCCTCGGCCTCGGCGGGCGGGATGTAGCCGATGGGGCCGAAAAGGCGTTGATTGTTGTACCAGTCGACCCAACGCAGGGTAGCCATTTCCACGGCCGATGCGCTGGGCCATGACCGCTGCCGCCAGATGACCTCAGTTTTGTAGAGGCCATTGATCGTCTCGGCCAAAGCATTGTCGTAGCTGTCGCCGACGCTGCCGACCGATGGCACGAGGTTGGCTTCGGCCAGGCGCTGGGTGTAGTTCATGGCGAGATATTGAACACCCCTGTCGCTATGGTGGATCAGGCCATCTTCCGGCCCTGGCCTGCGGGCATGTATCGCCTGTTCCAAGGCGTCCAGCACGAAGCCGGCGGTAGCCGACGTGCTGACCTTCCAGCCCACGATCCGGCGGGCATAGGCGTCGATCACGAAAGCTACATAAACGAAGCCGGCCCAGGTGTGGACGTATGTAAAATCGACCACCCACAATGCGTTGGGACGTTCAACGCGGAACTCGCGATTGACTTTATCCAATGGGCACGGGGCTTTCGGATTGCTGACCGTGGTGATCGTCGTCTTGCCACGCCGAACGCCCGCCAGCCCCATGGCCGCCATCAGGCGCTCCACGGTGCACCGGGCGACAGCCACGCCATCGCGCAGCAACTGGTGCCAGACTTTGCGCGCTCCATAGAGCCCGGAACTGGCCTCGTGGACGCGCTTGATCTGCGCCTTGATCTCGTCATCACGACGGGCACGCGCGGGGCGCCTGCCAGGATCGGCCAGGCGACGTGCATGTTCATGGTAGGAGGACGGGGCGATCGCCAACTCATGGCAGATCGGCTCGATACCCAGATCCTCACGATGGGCGTCGATGAACGACATCATCATTTCTCGCGGCGGTCGAGCTCCGCCATCGCAAAATACGCTGATGCCTTGCGCAGGATCTCGTTGGCGCGCCGCAGTTCCTTGACCTCGCGCTCCAGCAATTTGAGCCGGGCCTGATCATCGGCGGCCAGCGCCGCTGGTGCCGTTCGTCGGCTTGCCTCCTCACGGCACCAGCGGCGCAGCGTCTCGGCCGTGCAGCCAATCTTGCTGGCGATCGAGGTCATCGCCTCCCACTCCGAGCCGTAATCGGCGCGATGCTCGCCAACCATGCGCACCGCGCGTTCGCGGACTTCAGGAGAAAACTTGTTCCGGGTCTTGCTCATAAAGAAAGCTCCTTCCCACAAATTGGAGCCTCCGGGAAAGCCGGGGCGGTTCATTTCGTTGGAATGGAAGGAAGCCGTATGGGACAGGTACGTCACGGGAGCGCCACGACCACGCACGCTGTCCGAGCAGCAATACAGCGATCGCAAGCTTCGCTCGCGACGCTGAGCCGTGAGCTGGGGATCAACCCCAAGACGATGGCGAAGTGGCGTAAGAGGGCGACGGTCGAGGATCTGAAGACCGGGCCGAAGGCCCCTCATTCAACGACCCTGACCGAGGCGGAGGAGGCAATGGTGGTGGCGTTCCGTCGCCACACGCGGGACTGTCAGGATTTCCGTGTGCGGCCGGGCGGTTGATCATCAGGCCCGCCATGGCTCTGATGAAACGTTCGCCGAAGATCACGGCAAATTGCGCCTTCGCCATGGTCCACTCACGTGGTGGCATCTTCCACTCTTTCTCCGACCGATTCAAGATCAGGTAGAGCAGCTTGGTGGCGGCCTCGTCGCTGGGGAAGTGTCCCCTGGCCCTGACAGCCCGCCTGAGCTTCGAGTTCAAAGCTTCGATGGCGTTCGTAGTGTAGATGATCCGGCGGACCTCGTCGGGGAACGCAAAAAACGGGATCACCTCGCCCCAGGCGCGCTGCCAGCTCTGGCCGATGGCGGGATAGCGCTGCCCCCAAGGGCCAGCCTCAAATGCTGTCAGCGCCTTTTCGGCGGCATCTGCGTCGGTGGCACGGTAAATCTCCTTGAGCGCGCTGGCGAGGTTCTTTCGGTCCTTCCAGGAGACGAAGTCCATCGAGTTGCGCAGCAGGTGAACGATGCAGGTCTGGACGATCGCATCGGGAAAGCCCTTCAGGCCGTCAACGACGGCCAGCAGGATGTCTTCAACGCCACGGTTGCGAAGCTCGTTCATCACCCGAAGCCAGAACTTGGCACCCTCATTCTGCTCGAGCCACAAGCCGAGCACCTCCTTTGCGCCGTCGGCGCGGACGCCCAGCGCAATGTGGATCGCCTTGTTGCGCACCATGCCCTCGTCGCGGATCTTGACCCGGATCGCGTCGAAGAAGACCAGCGGGTAAACCGGATCGAGCGGCCGCTGCTGCCAAGTGGCGACCTCATCGAGCACGGCGTCGGTCACCGTGCTAATCAAATCGGGTGAGACGTCGATGCCGTATAGATCGTGCAGGTGCCTGGTGATCTCGCGGGTGCTCATGCCGCGCGCGTACATCGACACGATCTTGTCGTCGAAGCCGGGAAAGCGGCGTTGATACTTGGCGATCAACTGCGGGTCGAAGCTCGACTGGCGATCGCGCGGCACGTCGATCGCCAACTTGCCGGTGTCGGTCATTACCGTCTTCCGACCGTAGCCGTTGCGCATGTTGCCGGCGCCGTCTTCGCCAGCGAGGTGGTGATCCATCTCCGCATTCAGGGCACGCTCTGTCAGCGCCTTCTTCAGCGAATCGAGCAGACCGCCCTGCTCGAAGGCGGCACTGGCAGCGCCGCCCGCCAAAAGCTGATCGAGAAGCTCATTCGGTATGGCAGGTTCTTTGCGTCGTGACATAGTGGGACTCCTTGTTGCCCATTATGCCCGGCCACACACGGAAATCCTGACAGTCCCTATTGGAGCGAAGCACCAAAGCCGAAACGCGCGTCACTTCGGAACTTTCAGTCGAAGATCGGGACCGCGCTTCGGCGAGGACGGTTAGGCAGTAATAAGATTGACGGCGGTCGGCGTAGCGACGGGGAGCCCTTTCGTCTTCGCCTCTTCCATCAGTTGCTCTTTGCGTGCCAGCATTTGATCGCGCAAAGCGACCAGATCCACGTCAGTATCGCGGCACTGGGCAAACATGCCCTCGCCCCTCATTTCCTCTTCATGGACATGATGCTTGATCTCTTCGGAAAGCACTTTCACCTTTGCATCGTAGAATGCGTCATCGGGAGATCCGGCTTCGATGTCGTTGACCAGCACCTTGGCACCGTCATGCTCCACATACGCTTCGTCGAGCGTATCGTCCTCGATTTTGCCGCGGAACGCAGGATAGAAAATCTCTTCCTCGATCAGCGTATGAATCTTTAGCTCGATGCAGATCTGCTGCGCGATCGCCGATTTCTTCGAGGACGCGCTGGCACTCTCATATTGTTCGAACAGCTCCTCGACCGTCCGGTGATCAGCCTTGAGCAATGCGATCGCATCGGCGTACTTCTCGGTCGGCATAGCGGTCTCCTGTGGTGCAGTCCTGTTAGCCGAAAATCCCGCTCGAGCCCCACAGTTCCCCGCGAACGACTCGCAAAAGAAAACCGGCCCTCTGGTCTAATTAGGCCGTGAACTCATAAACTGAATGGCCTTACGGCTAGGTCGAGCTTTGCTTCCAAGCACGCGATTTACCGCGTCGGCCCAATCGGCCCGCTGAGCGGGATCGATTTCCAAGCTACCGAGCAATGCGGCAAGATCTTCGGAAGTTCGGTCGCCCCGTTCCCAATATGCTTCTAGAAATTCCTGCATCGCGGCAAAGCCGGTCGCGAGGTTGAGAAGTTTCGTACTGGCATGCTCGCTCATGGCTTGTATGTTGCACCTCTGGACGGCGGCCGCAACGTGTCGAACCGAGTAGCCTCTTTCATATCGCGCAGAGTTCTGATTCATGCGTTGGCATGAGCCGATATGATCTGACCGACTTCGAATGGCGCGTGATCGAGCCACTACTGCCCAACAAGCCCAGGGGCGTCCCGCGTGTCGATGATCGTCGTGTGCTGAACGGCATCTTCTGGGTGCTGCGCTCCGGTGCGCCGTGGCGCGACCTGCCCGACCGCTATGGTCCGCGCACCACTTGTTACAACCGCTTCGTGCGATGGCGGAAGGCCGGGGTATGGGATCGGATGATGGATGCCATCACCGCCGCGCACGACGGCGACATACAGATGATCGACAGCACTTCCGTTCGTGCCCACCAGCAAGCCGCGACGGTAAAAAGGGGGATCGAGATCATTGTCTCGGCCGTTCCCGAGGCGGGCTTACGACCAAAATCCATGCGGTCGTTGACGCGCAAGGGCTCCCGATCCGGCTCGGCCTGACGGCGGGACAGGCGCATGACGGACAGGTCGCGGACACGCTGCTTGACCATCTCGGGCCGCGTACAATCGTGCTGGCTGACAAGGCCTACGACGCCGACCGCATCCGTGCACTGATCGAAGAGCAAGGGGCCACGCCGAACATCCCGGCCAAATCCAATCGAAAGTGGAAACCCTGCTTCAGCAAGCGGCTCTACCGCGAGCGCAACCTGATAGAGCGCTTCTTCTCCAAACTGAAGCACTTCCGCCGTGTCGCCACGCGATACGACAAACTCGCCACCAACTTCCTTGCCATGGTACAACTCGCTTCAATGCGGCTGTGGCTTCGCGTTTATGAGTCTACGGCCTAATTCAGGTCAGTCAACATCTCGATCCGGA
Source organism: Sphingobium sp. L-44 (assembly GCF_056859495.1). Lineage (NCBI taxonomy): Bacteria > Pseudomonadati > Pseudomonadota > Alphaproteobacteria > Sphingomonadales > Sphingobiaceae > Sphingobium > Sphingobium sp. L-44. Next base: position 5,788 of record NZ_JBSXOQ010000096.1, read on the forward strand.
GATGATATGGAGAGGGGTTCGACGCGACATCTTTGAGCGCGCCGATTACCACCATAGTTTGAATGTGCGCCCCGGGCAGCATGTTCTCTATCACCGAAGGATGTTACGCTTACCATGGATCGCTTCTTTACCGCTGTAGCCACGCGTTCCGCTACCATCATGGGACAGCCCCTTGCTTTTTATTCTTTCAACTATTGCGGTGATCATATGGGCGATCAGCGGGCCCTTCCTGAATTATTCCGATACCTGGCAGTTAATCGTGAACACGGCCACGACCGTGCTTACCTTTCTTGCCGTCTTCCTGATCCAGAACAGCCAGAACCGGGATGGCGCAGCGATGCAGGCCAAGCTCGACGAGATATTGCGCGCGCTGGACAAGGCGCGGGTCGAATTCGTGGGCATCGAGCATCTCACGGACGGGCAAATCAGCGCCATCCGCGAGGCGCTCGAAAAGGATATTCGCGATGAAAGGAAATCGGACAAGAACCGCACCGTGACCCGGTCTGTCGAAACGCTTCTCAGGCGCTATTGATCGCAAGAGCATCATGCTCCAGCAGGACGCCCCACGTTTGGTGAGTCGGCCAGGCAAGATTTTCGCCGGTCAGCGATGACAGCGCGGCCGAGATCAGTCCCGGAGCAACTTGTCGATCGTGACCGGCAAGTCGCGCACGCGGACGCCGGTGGCATGATAAAAGGCATTGGCGACCGCAGCAGCGGTGCCGACGATGCCGATCTCGCCTAGCCCCTTCACTCCAAGTGGCGTCACTTCGGGATCGGGCTCGGGGACGAAGATCACTTCGATGTCGTGAATGTCGGCATGGGCCGGTACGTGATATTCGGCGTAATTGTGGTTCATGAAGCGCCCGAGCCGGTGATCGGTGAATGTCTCCTCATGCAGCGCGGCACCGATCCCCATCACGACGCCGCCGAGGATCTGACTGCGCGCGGTCTTGGGGTTGATGATCCTGCCGGCCGCGACGGCGCTGACGATACGCGTGACGCGCACAACCTTCAGCTCCTCATCTACCCGCACCTCGCAAAACACCGCGCTATGGGTGTTGCGGGACTTACGCATCAGGCTGATCATATCAAGTGGCCCGGGCGCGGCGGTTTCCTCAGCCTCAATTGTGTCGAGACTTGCCGCCGCCATAGCCTCGGCGAAGGTCACTGTTCGCCCTTGCCCGTCGGCACGGCGGATATGGCCGTTCTCGAAAATCAGTTCGTCCGCCTTCGCTCCATCCAGTGGCGCGCCTTCGATTTTGGCGGCGGCCTTGACCAACTTCTTGGCGACTGCCTGGCAGGCAAGCTGCACCGCCGCGCCGACCGAGGCCGCGCCCCAAGATCCGCCCTCGACCGGCGACTGTGGAAGACTGGAATCTCCCAAGACAGCTGTAATTGAAGTTGCTGGCAAACCGAGCGTGTCGGCGGCGACCTGCGTCATCACTGTATAGGTGCCTGTACCGATATCCGACATGGCACTTGCGACTTCCAACCTGCCGTCAGCGCTTAAAGTCGCGCGGGCAGCGCATTTCGAAAACATGGCGTCCCACATGCCGGTCGCCATACCCCAGCCTGTCCGCCGTCAGCACCAATGGCACAGATTTGAGGTTGTGATTTAAGGAGGATCTGGGCTTCGTCGTAGTGACGAAGGAACGAAGATGAAGCCCAGATCCTCCAATGTAAAATCGCCCGCCAAGGCCCCAGCAGAGCGGGTAGTGAAGGACATCCGCCGACAGACCCGGCGCCACTTTTCGGCCGAGGACAAGATCCGCATCGTGCTGGATGGCCTGCGCGGGGAAGACAGCATCGCCGAGCTATGCCGCAAGGAAGGCATTGCCCAGAGCCTGTATTACACCTGGTCGAAGGAGTTCATGGAAGCTGGCAAGCGCCGCCTGGCCGGCGACACCGCCCGTGCCGCGACCACCGGAGAGGTCCAGGACCTGCGCCGCGAAGCCCGGGCCCTGAAGGAATGCGTGGCCGATCTGACACTGGAAAACCGTCTGCTCAAAAAAAGCATGGTCGCGGATGGGGGCAACGACGAATGAGATATCCCGCATCCGAGAAGCTCGAGATCATCAGAACCGTCGAGCAGTCGCACCTGTCGGCCAAGCGCACGCTGGACCAACTCGGCATCCCTCGTCGGACATTCTACCGCTGGTATGATCGCTACCTCGAAGGCGGGCCGGAGGCGTTGGAAGATCGGCCATCGGCGCCGAGCCGGGTGTGGAACCGCATCCCGGCGGGCATCCACGACCAGATCATCGAGCTGGCGCTGGAACAGTCTGAGCTGAGCCCCCGGGAACTGGCCGTGCGCTTCACCGATGGGCAGCGCTACTTCGTGTCGGAATCCACGGTTTACCGCCTGTTGAAGGCCCACGACCTGATCACCAGCCCGGCCTATGTCGCGATCAAGGCTGCCGATCAGTTCCACACGAAAACCATGCGGCCGAACGAGATGTGGCAGACCGACTTCACCTACTTCAAGATCATCGGGTGGGGCTGGATGTATCTGTCGACCGTGCTCGACAACTTCTCGCGCTACATCATCGCCTGGAAGCTGTGCACCAACATGCGAGCCGAGGACGTCACCGACACGCTGGACCTCGCCCTGGCGGCTTCTGGTTGCGACAGCGCCACGGTGCTGCACAAACCCCGGCTACTCAGCGATAATGGCCCCAGCTACATCGCGGGTGAGCTGGCGGAATACATCGAGGCCCGGAAGATGAGCCATGTCCGCGGCGCCCCGTGTCATCCCCAAACCCAGGGCAAGATCGAGCGCTGGCACCAGACCCTGAAAAACCGCATCTTGCTGGAAAACTACTTCCTGCCCGGCGACCTCGAAGCCCACATCGAGGCCTTCGTCGAGCACTACAATCACCAGCGATACCACGAGAGCCTGGCCAACGTGACGCCTGCCGACGCCTACTTCGGCAGGGCTCTGGCAATCATCAAACTGCGCGAAAGGATCAAGCGACAGACCATCGAACATCGGCGCTTGCAGCACCGCAAGTTCGCCGCCTAACATCAACCCCCTGACGAGGTCCGCACTCCGCTAATCTACGCCGCGAGTTGTGCCGAATGTTCTGACGACGGACAGGTCGGCGTGTTCGGTCGGTGTTCTGCATGGATGAGTGAGACCAGAGGGACCCGTGACTTTGAAGCATCATTTGGTGCTGCACCCGGCGCGATCTTTGAGAATCTGATCGGCCACAAGGCATGTGCCATCCGACGCAGCGGCCTTGAGGCCTAGCAACGTAGTCACCAATGGATAGACATCGACGTTCCTGAACGGCTCCAGCGCCACACCTTGCCTGATATGGGGTCCCGCAGCGATGAAGGTTGCACGCATCTCGACATTGTTGCCCACGAAATCGCCATGTAGGCCAACCAGGCCGGGGTGCTTATCGTGCGCCTTGAAACCAGGCTAAGCAGAGGCCAGAGAGACGAGATGGTTGATCAGGTCAGCCAGCCGAGCCTTGTCCGGCGAATAAATGATTGACCGTCCCTCCCTGACCGACGTGATCAGGCGCGCTGCCGACAGGATCGAAAGATGGCTCGACAGGAGGTTGGCGGGCGTGCCCAACGCCTCTGCCAACTCGCCGGCCGAAGCCCGACCTCTCTGCACAAGAAGCTCCAGACATCGATGCCTTGTCGGTTGAGACAAGGCGCTCAAAGCAGAAAGGGCGTCTGACATTTCCATGAAAATTGAATTAGTGGCCATCGTGTGAAATGGCAATCCCAATTGTAAACTGGAGTTAACCGAAAAAACTAAAAATAATATTTCAACAGATATTGAATTATATAGCCGATCGGCTATGTTGAGGCTCCCAAGAACAAAAACCGAGGTATCAACCAGCCGGCAGCCCCGGCTTTGTGGGAGTGCGACACCATGCGAATACCAGTAGGACTGGAACCAACAGGACAATTCAACGCGCTCAGGTGGGAGCCTCTGGACCCATTGTCACCAGACTGCAGCGGCGACGTGCACGTGATGATGACAAACCGTCAGCTCGGACGCCTGCTTCTTGTGGCTACGGAAGTCAGTGCGAGGTTTCAGAGGGAGGGCATTGAATATGACCCGATGGCATGGATGTACGCACCCCGACAGCTCTTTCGCGGTCGAAATGCCATGGAAGCTGCAACTGACATCGACAATTGCGAGCGTGCGATTCTGATGCACGCTCTGGGTCTTGGCCTCGACGCCGACCCTGTTTTGCTCGACGACCTTCGCTCCGGTGACGACGCCGGTTCGCGTGAAGGGATTGTCGACGCAGTTCTGGAAGCCGCCTGCCACTGATCTGGCTGGAGCGGCCGCCCCTCTGAGGGCAGATCTCCGAAAGGATAGACATGAGAAATGGACTGGACGCCAAATCGGCGTTTCCGGGCACGCCGGCTGCTGACCAGCGTGTCCTGCACCGCCTCTCGCTCGCCACGGGGCCGACGCCGGAAGGCGCCGACCCCGTGGCAGGCGTGGGCGTGGTCGTGGCCGTGAAGACCACCGGTCTGGACCACGCTTCCGATGTTGTGCTGGAGCTCTCCGCGCGCCGCTTCACCTATGATGAGGATCACGTCATCACACGACTGGATCGTCCTTACGTGTGGCATCAGGAGCCGGGACAACCAATTCGGGGCTTGGCTGTCTCTCCCACCCTCGTCGAGGGTACTTCGATTGACCGCGCCGAGGCTGCAAAGGTGATCGGATCTGCAAATATTCGGGTCGCACATAATGCGATGTTCGTCCGGCCGTTCGTCGATGAACTGCTCCCGGCGATAGAGGGAATGAGCTGGGCCTGCTCCATCGAGGACATTGGGTGGCAGGAACGCGGCTGCGAGAGTTCTAAGCTGGGGTGGATTCTGAGCCAGTGTGGCTACTTCACCGATCCGGAGGTGTCGCACGCGGAGGTGGATGCCGGGATACAGATACTTCGTTCCCGACTCGAAACGGGTCGGACCGCTTTGGCGATCCTCATGGAGAACGGCTCGAGAGATGGCTGGCTGGTCCGCGCATTTGGCGCTTCCTTTCACGTGAGGGGGCTTCTCAAGGAGCGCGGGTATGCGTGGAATCCGACGATGAAGGTTTGGTGGAAGGAAGTCCGAGACCGAGACGCCGAAGAAGCCTGGCTCGATGCCCATGTCTACGGCGACCACTACCGCTCCACAGGACAGGGCGCTGACTTCGAAGGGGTGACATGGAGCAGCCGCTATGCACGATGAGGAAGGTGGCGATGAAAGGTCGCGGCGGGAGGAGGCAGAGGACGCACCTGCCCTTGCCGCATATGATCGGTGGATCGGGCAGGCGCTATCAAGCGCAGAGTGGATAGCCGATTTCGCCGTTTTCGCGGCAGAGCGCGAAAATAGGGACATTGGAGGTCAGCTTGCGACAGCGTGGGTTCGTGTTGTTCGTCCAAACTGCGATTTTCTGGCTGCGCTTCATCGTCTCGATCGAGTGCGAGGAGAAGATGGCGACTGGTGTCTGCTGCTGAAGTCGCCCGTCATGGGCGATTCCTATGTCATGCATTGCTGGTCGAGGACGGTCACGAACGTCCTGGCGGACCTCCTGTCGGACGAGGCGGATTTCGTGTCCAACATGCTCGCCTATGGCGCCAGGAACGCTAACAGCGTCGTGCGACGGAAAGACTTGTAGGCAGGGCAACTTTTCTGGGTGCCTTCAGTCGCGGCACTTGCTTTTTACGTCACTCGACGCCAATCGCGATATCGTGAAGTCTGGCGGATAGGCGCCCCCTGGCCTCCGCGTCGTTGGTGATGGCCATGCGCATGCCGGGGAAGGCTCTGGCCAAACGTGCTTTCAACATGGTCTCAGCGTTCTCGAGCGAGATCGGGTCTCCCGGCCGCATGCGAATTATCCGTTCGCCTGCAGCTCGAGCCGTCAGATTGGGAAACAGGACGATCCCGGCTGGACGCTTGCCCAGCAAGGCGCTGATTTTCTGTCCGGACCGTGGGCGAAGAAGTTGGGTTTTTGTCGGAAGGCCTGCATCCGATGTAGCGTTCGCTAGCGCCTGCCAGGTCGGGTCAGTTCCCAGCGGAAGTTCAACAAGCCGGGCTGGCGTAATTCGGGGGCAGTCCGCTCGCGCTATGCCATCGAGGATCGTGCGTGCTGCAAGCGCAGGCGTCGGCTCGCCCAATGTGAGCGATAGGCCCAGAACGATGGGAGCCTCGCCAACGTCTAGGAGGATGGACATGATGGGAGCGATTACGCCATGTTCGGGATGCTCGATCGGGATGTCGATGGCGCAGAAACCCAGGATGATGTCGTGGACCCCGGGTGGACGCAGGCCATGGGAACGCCGATACTCGCCCGCATAATTCCTGATGTTCTTTCCTCCGGGCATTTCGACGCCGCGCACCGCGGCGAGTTCGAGGCACAGGGCGGCCAGCTGCTTGATCGGCGTCTGGGGGTGTGTGCGCTCGACCTCTTCGATGATCTTCTTCTGGTCGGGAGTCACGGGGATACGCGGCTTTCGCTCGCGTCCCGAGGCGCCGATCAGGTCCGGGCGCTTCGACTGACGCCAGACACGAAGCAGTCGCCAGAATGTAGGGACGGAAAGGCCGAGTTCGGCGATCGCCTCTGGACTGGCGATTTCTCCTGCCAGGTAGGCGTCAAGCACGCGGATGCGGCGCAGAACTTCGGCTCTGCGGTGGGGACCTACTGCGGACATGTCATAAGGGCTGCCACTGGACATGGACATTTTCCTTTCTCATCTGATGATTTTCTCAGGCAGTCAGCCGAGGCGAAGCGGTCGCCACCGGCAGTGAGAGGATCGTTGAATTCGAGGCGCGCGAACGCAGGCGGCGAGGCTTCTCACCGCAGGTTCGTCATTCGGTTGCAGGACGTCGCGAAGCCGTCGTCTCAGACGGCTGCTTCAAGCGACCTCGATCGTTTGGGGGGAAGGAGGCTGTTGGAGGTGAGGCCGATGATCGCCGTCAGTTTGAGGGGCCGATCGCCCAAGATTGGCCGCGCCTGCCACCAATTCAATGGTTAGCGAAAGGCAAATTCTGGCGGCCGGCCGCCATGGGATCAGCCCCAGATCCGTATTGGCCTCGGAGGCGGAGGTGGCGTAGTCTTGCTCAGGGTCGCACTTATCGCGCCGGGTACGAACTTTGTGGCCTGCGGCGGGACGATGGCATCCTGCCGCAGGCGATTAAGTATCTTGGAATTATGTTCGGTCACTATGCCGTCTAGGACGGATTGGGCCTGCGAGAGCGACATGGGAACCCGGCCGAGCGCGCGGATCTTAGCTACCTTAACATCCCCTCCCACGGTCGCACCGGGTAACAGCCGCAATCGTCCGATCACTGGTCCTATGTACTGGATCGTCCTACGTCCGAAGCGGCGTTGGCCGGTTTGATCGACATGGTCTTTCCCAAATGCTTCGGTCAGGCGATGCCCCAGATCGACGGCTTCGGGATCGCTTTGCGGCGCGATGGCCGCCCAGAACGCGGCAAGTTCTGGCGCCGTAACGTCCACGCGCTCGTTTGCGACGAAGTCCTGCGCTTCCTTCAGTACCTGAGCCTGTGCATCACCTGCAGTATCTTCCGTAGCGACCCGCGCCGCGAGAATTAGGCCGGACGCTTGCTCGACCAAGAGAGCAAGAATACCGATTTGCAGCTTGCCGGAGCCATCTTGTATAGTCAGGGAAACCGCAGTCGCATCCAGAAACACGTCGCGACCATAGGCGTTGGAGAGGTTGCCTTTGGCGGATCTGAGTTCCCGCAGGACGTCCCTTGCGATCCGGCCGGCGCCATTGACCGAGATCTTCTTGCCCATTGCTTCGCTGATCCGGGACGCAAACACCTTCAGAGGTAGGTCTCTGACTTCCGGATCCTCTGCCATCTTTGACGCGATGTCGAACGCCTTCGCGAAGTCTTCGGTCTTGGTGACGCCACGCTTGGCTCTCGCGGTCAGCCCAGCGATGCTCTTCAGATCTTTGGTTTCCTTCCAGATCCTCTTGAGCCTGAACATCGTAGGCTCGCTGACGCCTGCCGCCTTGGCTGCCACACGTGTCTTAGTGCCAGCTTCCATGTCCGCAAAAGCGGATAGGCGGGCCATCAGCTCCCCATGCTGCTTAGGTTGCAGCGTCTGGAGAAACACGAAGTCGTCGTCCGTCGGCTGATACTTGAGCCGATTGAACACGCTTTCTTCGGTCCGGCGATGGGCGGAAGGTTCCTGCACAACCGCTCCACTAGCACGCTCTCGCCGTTTGAAAATGCCTTTTGCAACCCCCGGATTCCTCCAAACTGCAAAATATATCACATTTAAGATTGCTGGGTCTTGTGGCTGAATGCAGATCGCATATATGCGAACCCTATCATGTATAGGATGGCTGTATGAGACTAGAAAAATCGATCTCCTCTCGCACCAGAAGGACAGGCGGAAACGGGAGAAAAAGAGGAAGCGGGCCGCTGCATCAGCAATCCGATCTCCGTTCACATCAGTTCGACATCGCCTTGCCGCAAGTCGGCGGCGACGCAGTCCTGACGATCGTACGGCCCACTGTGGGGCCTTCGATCAGGACGACGATGTCGGGCCGGTCCTGGACCATGAATGCCGCCTACGCCTCGGCGCGTAGCCGGTGCACGATCCCGATCGAGGCAGGAACCGATCTCACTGCGGCCTGGAAAGACGAAAGCGTCACTTCCACGGTCAAGATTTGGGGGCAGCCCTGTCGTGTGGAACTTCGCACGTCTAGCGGCAGATGGAGCACGGTCCTAGATCGCGCCCGGCTCGAGGACGACCTGACCCTCTCCCTGATCGAGTTCAAGCACGACTGGGCTGCCTTCAATACCGAAAAGGCGCGGCGCCAGGTTTGGCTCGGCCAGCTGGCCGCCGAAGCTCTGGGTGCCAAATATGTGAGGGAGGTCAGGTCCTCGTTGGGAACGAACACGTTCATCGCCAATTGCGAGTTCGTTCAGACCTATCGTTTCGTGCCTATCACGATCCGGCAGCGCTACATCGCCCAAGACCTGCTGGACAGCTTGGGAACGGTCTCTCTGGGGCGCCTTGCCGATGCGCTCGCTTCCGATCCGGCGAACGGGATGGCGGTGGTCTGCGCCATGATGGTGCACCGTATCGTGTCCATCGATCTTGACCGGAAGATCAGTCGCGACAGTGCGGTGCGCGCGGTGCCGCCGCTTCCCGATTTTATTCCGGGCCTCTTTGACGCGCTCGAGAAGCCCCTGTCGCGCGCAGCCTGAAGCCGATCAACCAAAGGAGGTGTTCAATGTCAGATGCCTATAATTGGCTCGTGCCAAGCGCACAGGCGGTGATCGCCGGGATCAAATGCGAGTGCTACTCCCGGCTCGAATTCGATCGCCGAGGCGGCGGAATGGTCCTCCTCCGGCGGTTGGATCGCGACGTCGACGACATTGTCGATAGCACACTGTCGCTGTCGCTCTGCGACTTGGTCGACCTGGATGCGGCCGGCCAGATCGTTCAGTCTTTCGATCATCTCGACTCGGATCACGATCCGGACCCGACGATGCCCACGATCGCGTGGCTTGAGGCCGGGATGGTCGCCGGCCGCCTCATTGCTGCATAATCACTCCGCCCCGGCTGTAATGCTGGCGGAACGAAGCTGACGCGCCATTCCGGCGCAGTCGCACTCTTTCCCGAACCTACTGGACGAAAACGACACGGAGGCTCTCCGGCCGCCGCTGGTGCCTCTACGCGCCTGCGAACGCCATGTAGTCAGGAGTATCATATGAAGAATGAATATGTGGATGCCGCGGTGAACGGCATCTTCGGAAAGGTCGTCTTACTCGACGACGGTCGGCGCCTTCTCTTCAAGAGGGTGTTCGCCGAGGGCCTGCTCGAAATCGACTGTCTGCGGGAACACAAGCAGTTCAAGGTCGTCGATCCGCTAACCGGCGAACTGCGCATTCCCGACGTCTCGTGGCTTGAAGAAATGCTTGCCCAAGGCCGCATACAAGTCCTGGATGCGCCACCAACCGCCGTGCCGGCCGACCTCGCGGCGCTCGACATGGATCGCGAGCAGATCCTGGCGAAGGACCCTTACGCTGAGGTCCGTCGAGACTTTCTGCGCGCGATCGCGGAGGTCGCGACCGGAGGCGACGATCCGAAGATGGGCAGCATCAAGGATCGGATCTGGAACGAGCGGTTCCAGGCGAGGGTCGAGGCTATCGCGCTCGAACGCCCGGACGTCGTTCGGATGACCTGTCCCGAAATCAGCACGATTCGGACCTGGCTTCGCAAGCTGGATCCCATGGTCGCTACCCTTGCCCAGGTTATGAACAAGACCGGGCTTGGTTCCCGCGAACCGAGGCTCGACCCTGAGGTGATCGAGGCGCTGCAGGAGCTACAGTCCTGGTACTATGATGATTCGGGGCGTCGTCAGGTGGATGCCCTCGCCGAGATGACAGACCTAATCGCGAAAAGGAACGCCGTTCGCGCGGAGGGGGCTCTCCCTCCTCTGGACTGTCCGTCGAAGGAGACCGTCAGGCGATACATAAACGCGGGGCTCAACCGAGATAGCTACGCCCGCAAGTTCGGCGAGGCGGCCGCGCGATCACGATGGGACGGCCAGGGACAGCCGCTCAATCCGACAAAGATTCTGGCCATCGGGCTGATCGACGACACCGTGCTCGATGCGGTCACGGTCTTCGACGCCGATCGGTGCATGCCGGCAGGACGCCCATGGCTGACGGTGATCATGGATGTCTACTCGCGCTGCATCCTGGGTTGGATGCTCGACTTCGTTCCGCCCAATCACCACACTGCGGCAGAAGTCATCCGTCGTGCCAATCGGCCGAAGCAGATCCGACCGGAGATGGCTGCGCGCTATCCGGTCCTTCAGAGAATCAACGGCAAGCTGGACAGGCTGATCGCCGACAACGGTACCGGATTCGCATCTGCATCCTTCCAGCAGGTCTGCGCCGATCTTGGTATTACCTTGCAGCTGGCTGCGGTTGGTTCGCCCCGGCACAAGGCGATGCTCGAGCGCTTCTTCTACACGCTCAAGACTTACCTGCTTGAAAAGCTGCCGGGCTACACCTTCACGCCAGCGTTGCTGCGTGAGTTCAACATCGATCCTGAGAAGCAGGCGGCGCTGACGCTCACCGAGCTTCAGTTCCTTATTTCCGAGTTCGTGAACGCCTACCACGTGACCGTTCACAGTGCGCTAGGCGTGCAGCCGGCCAACAAATGGCAAATGTCCATGGAAGCTCATGGCCGCGACATGATCCTGGACGAGACGCGCATCGATATCAACACAGGTGTCACCCTGCATGGGCGGCGACTCTATCGAGGTGGAATCCGGCTGTTCGGGCTCACGTTTCACGACGCAATCATCAGCCGGCATTTGAATGATGAGTTGGTCGGAGCCGAGCCGCACAACAGAAGGGTGAAGAGCGGCGCGACCGTGGCTACGGTCAGGATCAAGTATAATCCTGCCAACCTGCGATGCGTTTGGGTATGGAATCACGTTTCCAACAGGTGGGTGGAACTGCCGTGCGTTGATCAGGCTTACGCCGATGGCCTGACCCTTTGGCAGCACCGTCAGATCAAAGACTGGGCGAAGCGCAAGAGCCTCGCATTCAACTCCGTCGAAGAACGTCTGGATGCGCGGCGCCAGCTCAATGATCTCATCCTGGAGCTGGCGCCAGAAATGCGGCCTCGCGAGCGCCGGGCCGTCGCGCGGATGACGGGGCAGTCGGCGGCTGGTCACATGCAAGTCACCCTAGAGGAGGCCGAGCCAACTCATCACGGCATGGGACCGATCATCGAGCATCAGACGAACGAAATGCGCGAGGATGCGGACATCAAGCCAGACCGCCCAGGTGTGGGAACAGGAAAATCCAAATCCCAGAGCAACCAAGAAGAGCAGGATTTGGGGGATGAGGACGAAACGCACGACGGTGACGACAAGCAGGATCTCGACATCGGTGAGGCTCAGCCCCCGATTGAGGGCAGCGACGACGATGATGACCGTTTCAGGGAGTTCGAATGATGGCTAACACGCCCAAGCTGTTCACTAAGGAGGATTTCCTTCCGAAAACCGGAAATCCCTTTCCGGCCGAGTCGACCGCAGCGTTCGTTAATGAGTCTGCGATCATCGACGGATATGACGAGATTTTCGTCTCCAACCCGCGACATTATCCGGTCTTCGCGAAGATCGATCAACTGAGGCTCCTGGGATTGGCGCAGCCTGGAAAGCGCAAGCGCGCCTTGCGCGTGTTGGCTCCCAGCGGGTCGGGCAAGACGACCATCATCCTTAAATATGCTGAGAAGCTGGAGGCGCGATTGCCCGAGGAGGACAAGGGGCGCTGTCGTCCCGTGGTGGTCTTGTCGGTACATCCAAAAATCAAGGTGCGCGGCTGGTGGGTCGCCGTGCTCACGGAACTGGGTGATGAACTGATCAGCGCCAGCGACACCGAGGAAGTCCTTCGGCGCCGGGCCTATACTCAGATCGCAAATCATGGCGTCGAACTTCTGGTGATCGACGAGGTTCAGCATCTCGCTGTTGGCTCGAAGATGACCGACGAAGTTACGGATAGACTGAAGCGGTTTTTGGACGACGGCATCGTGCCGCTCGTTCTCGTTGGAACCAGCGAAGCCAAGGACATGCTCCAAAGCAACGTCCAGCTTTCAAACCGTATGATGCCGCCAGCCGATATCGAACCGTACACGACGTCCAAGCAGGACAGAAAGGATTTCGCAGGATTCCTTCAGCGCCTTGACCGGGCAATCGTGGCCAAGAACCTTATGCCCAAGACTGCGGGACTTGGAGATGGCCTCATCCCCGCATGCATCATGGAGGTTTCAGGTGGGCGACTTGGCATGGCTGTCAATCTCGTTCGCGTAGCGCTGGGAAGGGCATGTCGTCGTGAGGCTGAGATGATCGAACTTTGCGATCTCCAGTCCGCCACCGAGACCTGGGCCGTTGATCAGGCGATCATTCTCAAGAATCCCTTCTTCGCGGAAGTAGGTGGCTGATGGGCGGTTGCACGACACAAAGTAGCCAGACTTCCACCGAAAGGTTTTCAGGCATTCCCCGCCTAATGTGGGGAACGCAGGACATACCGCAGGATGAGAGTCTGATGGGCCTATTCTCCAGAACCTGCGCGGAGAACGTCTACGAAACGACTTGGCCGGCGCTTCATGCTTCAGGGGCTTCCCACGCAAGAGCGTTCGTTATGCCGGTCGATCCCCAGTTCGATAGCGGCAGAATCGCTCACGTTCTGCGTGCTCCTGTGGATGAGGTGGAGAAGCGCCGCTATCGAGCAGTCGAACGATCGGATGGACAGGTTCTGGTGTCCTTCTTCGGCGCCGCAGTGCCCCGCCGGGATCTGGATTTCACCGTTAGGAGAGTATGCGCGTCGCAACTGGCCCACGCGCCCTATCACCGCGCGATATGGAGCCATGCTTTGGTGCCGTTCTGTCACGTCACTGGCGAGTGGCTGATGAGCGAATGTCCGCAATGCTCTGAAGAATTGGGCTGGCAGAGATCACATGGCATTTCAGTTTGCGATAACCCGGAATGCCGATTTGACCTCAGCTCGGTTTGTGGATTTCGGGTCGATGCAAAGCGGTTCGACATCGCTGCGCCAATAGTGAGGCTGCTGGATCCTGATGCGAACGTGCATCAGGCGGCACAAGCGATTTTGCCGGAACAACTCGCTGGAATGGAGCGAGGGTTCGTTTTCGACCTCATCTGGCGGTTCGGAATGTTTGTGAATGGGCTGGATAGCACGCGACGAGGCGAGGTTCGCCACCTGGATCGTGATCAAATCTTGGACACGTTGGTCGCGGGTGCGCAATGCCTTGACCGATGGCCCAGTCCGCTGTCGCGGATGCTTGAGGAGATCGCCTCCAACGGCGACGCAGACGAGGTGATGTCCAACTTGGCCAGCCTTCGAAAGCGGATATGGAGTTATTTCCCGAGCGCTACGCACCGTGCAGTCTTGAAGTCGGTGGTGCCGCATCTGGCGACTAAAGACAGGACGTTCATTGCTGACTTTGTCGACTATGCCGGTGACGCTGAGCAGGGCGCAACGCTCCTTGGCGTTTCGACCTTCCAGATCACCCGCCTGCGTCGGCTGGGGCTGATCGATGCGCGGGCGGCCAGCGGCCAGAAGCGCGTCCATGCCGTTTTCTCGCTAAGGAGGCTGGAAGAACTCAAGCCGCACATCGAGGATCGATCGACGCTCGGGAGCGTGACGGAGCGTCTGGGCATACCGGCGTACGGCATAGAGCAGTTGGTCTGCATGGGACAGATATCTGCGATACCCGACGGCATCGTCCAAGAGATGTACAGGGGCCTTCAGGTATCAAAGTCGGATGTGGACGATCTTATCGAGGAGATCGAAAGCAGCCCTGTCATCGATGCCGCTGGCGAAAGTCATTGGCGCCCCCTGCGCAAGGTTCTGGTGCAACTTGGCGGTGGAGAAAAGCCGTGGGGTCCGATCATTGGACGTCTCCGCGATCGCCGGGTGAGGTTTCGCCTAGTGAGTGGAGCAGCACCGCTCGCCCGCAGAATTCAAGTCGCAGCGGATCAGGTCGCCGAGATCCTGCGCTGCCAATTCGAGAGGTCGGGGCACGCCTTCGCCTTCGAGACAGCAATGTCACGCCGGGATGCTGAGGAAGTTCTCAACCTGTATCCGCGGGCGATGGGTTGTGCCCTCAAGTGTGAACTGGCGTCGACGATCCTGCACGATGGACGGCTGTGCCGCACTTCTGTCCTGAAGCTGGCTGGGGAACGAATAAGCGGCGGCGAGATACTCGCACGGTGGGGAAGCGGCCGGAGGATGCCGGCAGAACTTCACGACGAGCGTCGGTTTCCTCGCCTCGGTCCCACTGGCTGGGATCGACGATCTGTCGAAGATTTGTTCGCCAAAGAAGCTGGCAAACGCCTCTGATCGCACCATCGAAAAATTCGTAGAAGGAGTGAGAGTATGTTGGTTACCTATCATAGCATCCACCACATCGAGCGCCTCACACGTTCGCTACATGATATTTTCACGACGGAGATGGGGCGTCCTGTCTCGTTGGAGACCTGCTGTGCAGCAGTGTCGCGGGGCCTTACCCTGAGCGGAGAAGCGAGCCATGCGCCCATGACCTACATCGGCTTGCCATGGTGCACGACACCTGCGCTGCTCTATCTGGCTGGCTTGGGACATGTCTTCGAACCAAGGCTGGTTCTCCAAGCTCTGCAGCGGCTTGAACGACGTCACATCATCGATACGCGTCGTGGTGCCTATTCTCCATTGCGCAGTCCCAGGTCTCTTCGAGCGAAATGCAAGGTGCGCGAGCAACGGATTGCGAAACGGAAGCACGCAGCCTGATCATTCGAGATAACTGGCCATTTCGGCCGGCGTTCTGCCGGCCTTTTTTTTGTTCCATTTGTAAGGGATATGGCGGGCTATAATCGCTTGTAGCGCTTTAACGGGTCATCCGCGTTATTCGAAGCCCTTTAGCGGGTTTCGCCCAGTGGGTCGAAAATCGCATAATGTTATTTTTCAGAGCGTTAGGCCGAAGTTCTTCAGCGGGTCTGGTCACCGACAGATGAAAAATCAGATCATCGCCCATCCGGCGAGGACCAACGCCTGCGCCGCGGCGATCAGCCATAGCAGCCGGACGAAAGGTTGTTTGCGCGTCTTGTGACGAAAGAGTTGGCACGCGGCAAATGCACCCGGCGTCCCGCCTGCAAGCGCCCAGAGCAACAAGGTCCGCTCGCGGATTCGCGCCATCCCCCGCACGGCCCGACGCTTGTCGAACCCGAACAGCATGAAGGCCATCAGGTTCGCCAGCAGCAACCAGGCGAGCACAAGAAACTGCGCGACGGGAATAGGCTCAACCGCGCACGGTGACGCCGATCCAAAGCGTCCTGGGCGTGCCCAGATCGATCGATCCACCGGCATTGCGGGTGACGATATCCTCGTCGAACAGATTTTCTCCGCGCGCGACCAGGCTGATGCCATGGCCGATCGGCAACCGGGCGAGGGCGTCCAGCGTCAGCGCATCGGGCAGCACATCGCTCTGCAGATCATCCTCATATTGCTTGGCCGTGTAGCGCAGCGTCGCCGACAGCTCCGGCCCGGCCTTGAGCGCCCAGGCCAGGGTCGCGCTGGCGAAATGGCGCGGCACCTGCGCCGGGGCGAAGCCGTCAAATGCCATGCCCGGCGCATCGACCTTGCTGTGGCTATAGGCATAGGAAGCCAGCAGCGAGAAATCGGCCGGCAGCTGCGCGCTGGCGGTCAGTTCCACGCCCTTGGCCACGATCGCGTTCACATTCTGCCGCTTGCGGGTGACACTGTCGATGGTGACATTGGCGATCGCATCGTCGAGCCGATTGTAGAAGAGCGTGGCGGACAGCTGCACCCCGGATGTCGGGGTCAGGTCGATGCCGCCCTCCACACCTTTCAGCTTCTCGGGCTTGAGCGCCGCATTGGCCTGGGTGGTGATCGGGAAGACGACGAAGGGGCGATACAACTCGTTGAGCGTGGGCAGACGGAAGCCGCTATAGGCCGCGCCGCGCAGCGCCACCGCATCGCTCACATGGTAGAGCGCGCCGGCCCGACCGGAAAATTCCCAGTCGGAGCGATTGGCGTAGGCGCTGTCCTGCGTCACCAGGCCGGCCGCACTGACCGCCTTGTAGAAGCCGTTGCGGATCGACCAGCGATCGGCGCGCACGCCGCCGGTCAGGACCAGATTGCCAATCGTCCAGTCATCCTCGGCAAAGATGCCGCTGGTGATCTGATCGCCACCGGCATGGCGGCGCGATGTCAGCGGGTTGCTGGCGACGCCGGCATTATAGGCATCCTCATACATGTCGCCGGTGGCAAAGCGGCTATCCACGCCGATGCGCAGTACATGCTCCTCGCCCACCGGCGGGCGCAGCTCGATCTTGCCGCCGATCCCGGTCGAGGGCGTGTTGCGCTGGTCGAGCGACTTGCGGAAGCTGGTGGAGGAGATGACGATATTGGAGAAGTTGCGCGCCTGGAGATAGGCGAGCGCATCGACCTGCCAGCGGCCGCGGCTGATATAGCGGATGCTGGCATCCTGGCCCTGACTCACACTGTCGGCGCCGGCAAAGCGCAGCGTGCGATTATCCTGGAACAAGGTGCCGCGAAACTGGATTTCCGAGGTGGCGTCGATCGGCGCGACCGCGCGCAAATTGGTCGACCAGCTGTCATAGGCGGCGGGCACGGTAGCGGCGACGCGCTGGTCGCGGGGCGTGGTCTGGAAACCGTCACCCCGATCCCAGCGACCGGACAGCGACACGTAACCACTGCCCAGATCCGGCGCGATGCTGGCGGACAGCTCGGTCGCATCCCTGCTGCCATAGAAGGCGCTGGCGCCGAAGTGCGGCATCTGGTCGCGGGTGGCGCTGGCCAGTTCGATCGTGCCGGCGACCGCGCCGGCCCCGAACGCGCCACTCCCGCCGCCGCGCGTCACCCGCACCAGCGCCAGCCGGTCGGGCACCAAAGCCGAAAAGGGGATATAGCCGAAGAAGGGATCAGCCACCGGCACGCCATCGAGCAGCACCAGCGTCCGGCTCGACGCATTGCCACCCAGCGCTCGCAGGGTGGCGCCCTGGTTCGAGGGATTGGACGCGCGACTGTCAGAGCGGCGGAACTGCTGGAAGCCCGCGACATCGGCCAGCACGCTCTCGATCCGCCCCGACGCCGCATCCTCCAGCCGATCCCGGTCGATCACCACAGAGCCATAGGCCGGCGTCCCAGGCGGCAGACTCAGCCCCGTGCCCGTCACCACGATCGACGCGGCCTCATCCGCCGTCACATCGGGCGCCTGGGCAGCGGCGACGCCGGGCAGCGCGCACAGCATCAACGGCAGCGGCAGGATTTTCATGAAGCGCGTCCCCTTGGTCCGATTTTGCATCGGGGACTAGGAAGTCGCGCCCGCCACTGTCAAGCCGCGACCACCGGCAGCGCTGCCATCACCAATATCGCGCAGATACATGCACACCATGGCCAAAGGCGGCATGATTCGACGATTCGCCATGGGCCGATCCGCAGCCGCGTTCGCCCCGGCGCCACCCGCCAATTTAATCACACCGCCAAAACCCCCGGAAAACGGGGGATTTTTTCCTTTTTCAAAAAGTTTTTCATTTTTCTGCAATTCAGCCCTTGCCGACTTTGGAAACCACTGCTAGTTCGCCGCCACCCGCCGAGAGGGACACACTCTCCCGGCCGCCAAGAGCGGGCGTAGCTCAGGGGTAGAGCACAACCTTGCCAAGGTTGGGGTCGAGGGTTCGAATCCCTTCGCCCGCTCCAGATTTCCCAGAAATCGATGCGATAATCACCCTTCGGGGGCAGCAAGGCCGCGTTGTCACATGCGCTTTCCTGCTGCGGCCACGCGGCCCTGATCTGCCTGTGGCCCGCCCTGTCATGTGGTCAAGGGCTGCCAATGGCGATAAGCCACCAGTCCCATTCCCAACGCCTTTGTCGCACAAATGAAAGAATGCGCTTCTAGGCGCGACGCATTCCGCAATTCCCCGTGCGGTCACGACCATCAGGGGCGATCGAGGTGATCTGGACACGGGACGATGGCCGCATGCTGGCCTATGCCTCCGGCAATTTCGGCAAGGCACTGGTTTTCAGCGGCGCGGATCTGACGATATTGTTCCTGCTGAGCGACGTGCTGAACCTTGGCGCGACGACGGCGGGATGGCTGATGCTCGCCGCGCTGTGCGGCGACCTGATCTTCGATCTGCTGGCGGCGCGGCTGACGATCCGCCTGCGGCATGTCGGCAAGGGCTATCGCTGGATGGTGGCGGTGGCAGCAACGCCCTGCGCGATCGCCTTCGCCCTGCTCTATGCCATGCCCTTGCTTGGCGCCCGGCAGCTATGGATGCTGGCCATAGCCTTGCTGATATTTCGGGGCGCCTATGCCATCATCGACGTGCCGCACAATGCGCTGATGGCGCAGGTGACCAGCGACAGCAGCGCGCGGGGCCGTGTTTCGGGCTATCGACTGCTGTTCAGTACGGCGAGCGCGCTGATTGTCGCGACCTTGTTGACGCCGCTGGTGCAAGATGCGGGCAATACCCGGTCCTTCGATCGGCTGGCGCTCACCGGCGCGGCGACGGGCGCCGTCTTTGCCCTGACGATGATCCTGTGCGCATGGACCTGCGGCGGCGATACAAGCGGTGGTGCCGCCCGCACCGCCCGGCAAAGCGCAAGGCAGGACGGCATCGACATCCCGTTTCGCGACCCGATGGTCGTGGCACTGGCTCTTCTGGCCCTGCTCACCGGATTTGCCGCACCGGCGTTCGGACGCTCCCTGCTCTATATCGGCAGCTATGTCGTCCGCCGCCCCGATCTTGTCGCGACCTTGCTGCTGGCCGTGACGATCGGCCAATTCGCAGGCGTGATCCTGTGGACCGCCATGACCAGACGTTTCAGCAAGAGCGCCCTGCTCGCCATGGGGCATGGGGTCAGCATCATCGGGCTGGCGGGTTTTGCCGCCTGCCTGTCCTGGCCACCTGCCCTGGCCATCTGTGCGGCGGTGATCGGCGTCGGCCTCGCCAGCATGTTCATGCTGCCATGGGGGTTGCTGGCCGATGCCGTCGATGTGGTGGAATGGCGCCATGGCAGGCGCTTCGAGACAGGCCTGTTCGCCTTCTATCTCGTCGTGGTCAAGGCAAGCGGTGCGGCCTTCTCAAGTCTGACCGGCTGGACACTTGGCCTGCTGGGCTATTTGCCGGGGCAGGCACAGACTGCGGCAGTCCAGGCCGGCATGCTCGGCCTGGGGCTGGGCGTTCCTGTCCTTGGCAGCCTTTGCGCGATCCTGCTGATGCGGCGCTTCGACCTTGGCCATGCCCGCCATGCCCGGCTGCTCGCAGCGCTGGCACGGCGGGAGGCACGCAATCAGTCGGGCGCCGATCCGGTTTCCGGATTGAAGCGCGGGTTGGAGAAATCGAGCGGCGCGGGCACGACCCTGGCCGGCGGGCTGGCGCTTTCCGCCCAGGCGCGGCAGAGCATGTCGCGCAGCATGGCAGCGCCGGCAGCGGTCCGTTCATAGACGAGGGCGCGCACATCCTTGTCGGCGAAATCGGCAAAGCCGTCCCGCTTTTCCAGCTGATAGACATATTCCATCCGATCGCCCGCCTGATCCAGGAAGGCGAGGATTGCATCGAACATGTCGCCGTCGCGATGGCCGGGTGCGCCGATGCGCGGCGCGATGTCGGCCACGGTCAGCTTCATGCCGTCGACGAACTGGCTTTCGAAGCGGCCGTGGATACTGCGATCGCGGGTGTAACCGCCGGGATTGTCGCCGCGCCAGCCGTCCGAATGGATCGAGTCATGCAGCGGCTGGGCGCCATCGCCGATATAATGGCCAAGGCGGATCGTCTGGAAGGCGCAATGCTGGGCGGGGACGGATATGTCGCCCCCTTCGGCCTGCGCCTTGCGGACATGGCGCATGCAGACGACCAGCCGGTCATAGGCCTCGATCGCCGCATAGGGCAAAGTGCCGGTCCAGCGGACATTGGTCCGCGCGGCGGTCGCCGGATCGCTGTCCTTGATCGTCTCATAGCGTTTGTAGAGCGCGATCACGAATTCATAGCGCGAGCGCGGGATCGGCTTCAGGAACGAGAATTGCTCCCGGAACCAGCCATGATTGGGATCTTCCTCGATCTTCGAGAAATTCTCCGAATCCCCGCGCCAGCTGTCGGGCAGCGAGGCGGAGGCGGCGATGTAATCGGTATAGGCCTTGAGGAAGACGGGGCCGTCCTGCGGGATGGCGTCGAGCGCAGCGCGGTCGATCACCGCATGGGCGGTGCCGCCCCAGGCCATGGCGGCACCGGGGCTGAACGCCAGCGCACCGAGCGCCAGGGCCAAGGTCAGTTTACGTGTCATCATGCCTCCCTTCAGGGGTCGAGCGGATCGCGCGGATCGACCCGCGCGGACAGCCGCGACGGGCGAAACAGCAATTCGGTGGGGGTCAGGCGCGCGCCGATGGCACCGGGCTGATAGCCCAGTTCCTTGTCGTTGCGCTGCACGAACAGGGGATTTTCGATCATCGCGCTCTGCCCCGGATTGCAGACGATCAGCGTATCCTTGTCCAGCGGCGCCGCCATCGCCATCAGCAGGCGGGTGGCGTTGCGCAAATTGGTGGTGGTGTGCCGAGCATAGGGCTCGATGATGATGGCATCGGCCGGCACGCCATAGCGCTCGATCAGCGCCTGGCGCATCTCCTGCGCCTCGGCAAAGCGGGTCGCGCGCGGATGAGCGCGGCCGCCGGTCAGGATGAGGAAGGGCGCGTCGCCATCGGCAAAGCGGTTGGCGGCAAGACGCAGATGATATTTGCCGAATGGGCTCAGCGCCATGCCGTCGACTTCCGGGCCGACGCCGGTGACGATCAGCGCGCTGTAGCGATAGCGTTTCCAGTCGATATTTTTGGCTCGCGCCATGGCGGGGGCGTTGAGGCCGCCGGTCAGCGGCTCGAAGCCGATCGCGTCGGTGCGGTCGCTGACGTCGAGCAGGGCAAGGGCATAGTCGATGCTGGAATCCAGCGCCTGGGCCGATCCCTTGCGCGGCGTCTGCGCGATCCAGGCGGCGGCGCGCAGCCGGGCCTGGCGCTCGCGCGGGTCGATCGTGCCAGCGCCGTCGATATCGGGATAGGCGGGCACCTGCCCCAGCGCATAGCTGCGCAGGATGGCGTTGATCCCCTCCACCTCGCGGCGGATCTGCGCACCGGCACCATCGTCCGCGACCGGCACGTCACGCAGCGACAGCGCAGCCTGCACCATCAGGGCGATTTCGGTCGGGGTCCAGATATGGGCCTGTGCCACGCAATCGACATCGCCGGCACACGCCGTGCGGCGATCTTCGCGGGCATGGAGCAGCGCACCCATGTCCGGCCGGGCGCGGAAGGCGGCAAGGGCGGCCGGATCGTGTCCAAGGGCGTCCAGCACGGGAAAGAGGCGCCGCGACAGCGCCTCCGTCACGGCGTCGCGCGCCGCCCCGGCCAGAGCCGGGACGGGCGTGATCGCCACCGCCGCCATCGTCATCAACGACGCCGCAACGCGGCCGAGGCGGCGGGCCATCACCAGGACTTGCTGATGACGAGGCGGAAGTTGCGACCGAAGATCGGGCGGCCATAGATCGCCTCGGCACTGCCCTGACCGCTCAGCGAGTCGGTGCGGGTATTGCCTTCGGTCAGGCCATGGGCGTTGAACAGATTGTCGCCCACAATCTTTCCCTGCCAGCTGCCATGGCGCGCCGTGATGCCCGCGCCGATCGTGCCATAGGCCGGCAGCGCGGTGTTGTTGTAGAGGTCGACATAGCGCTTGCCCATATAGGTGTAGCGCCCATAGACCGACACGTCGGTGTCGCCCGTCTGGAAGTCGAAGCTGGGGCGGATATTGCCGTAGACCTTGGGCTGGCGGACGATCTGGTTGCCTTCGGCCTGTTCCGGATCGGCGCCGGTCGAACTTTCGAAATTCTTGTATTTGGGATCGCTGATGGTGAGCGCGCCGTTGAGCGAGAACCAGTTGGTCAGCGCCAGCTTGCCGTCGAACTCGACGCCCTTCACCTGCGCCTCGCCGATGAAGGGCACGTTGACATCGTTGCGGCCCGTGGTCGGATCATAGGCCAGGAAGCTGGCGTTCAAGGGATCGAAATTGGTGTAGAAGCCGGTGACGTAGAGATAGGAGCGGCCGAAGGCGAGCTTGAGGCCGGCCTCGAACTGGTCGGCCTTGGTCGTGATGATGGTCGGGTTGATGCTCATCACCGTCTGGATGTTGGGCGGCGTTTCGAGGTGCGAGGCGCGGCCATAGATGCCGACATGGCTGGAAAAGTCGTAATTGGCGCCGACCGTCCAGTTGGTGACGTTGGGCTTCAGTTTCTGGTTCAGGATCACGCCGGTGAAGGCGCGGGTGCTGTCGTCCGCCAGGGTGCTGGTGTCGCCCAGATTGGCCGCCTCGGTCAGCGCGGCCCAGCCCTTGTAGCTGTAGCGTTCGTGACGGATGCCGGCGTCGATGCGCAGGCCCGGCACGATTTCCCAGGTGTCGTTGGCGAACACGGCGAACATCTTGGCATCGCTGTCGCCCTGATTGAGGGTGGCTGCATAATTGAGCACGCCATTGTCGGTGACGCGGCCGATTTCCGCGCCGGCGGCATTATAGGCGACCAGGTCCAGCGTGCGCGGCTTGCCGGCCACCTCGATCAGGTAATTCTGATAGAGGGTGCGGCTGTCCTCGCCATAGAAGCTGCCATAGATGCCGAGCTTGAGGTCATGGGTGCCAAAGCCGGTCTCGAACTTCTTGGCGACCGACAGATTGGCCTGGGCCGAATAGAATTTCGAGTGGATGTCGCGATACTGGCCCTGCATTACCAGGCCCGACGCCGCGTAGGGATCATAGACGGTGTTGGTGCCCGCCAGCGTATAGCCGAAATGGTCGACCGCACCGAAAGCCGTCGTGGCGCGGGCGAGATAGCCGGCGGCAAAGGCGTTGCCGTCGGCCGGGTTGGTGGTCGAGTAGAAGGCGCTGAAATCGAGCTTGCCCTGGGTATAGCCGGCCTTGGCCGAGACCAGCCAGCCGTCGAAGTCGCCATCATATTGGGCGCCGAAATTGACCATCTGCATATGGCGGCCATCCGACAGGTCGCCGGTGCGGCTCTGGATCTGGCCGGTGCCGTCGCGATATTTGAGGTTCACATGGCGCAGCGCCGGCGAATTCATCGTGCCGTTGAAATAGTCGATATATTTGTCGAGCGAGACGCTGGGATCGCGCGGGTCGGAGATCGGGATCGGCAGATAGAAGACGTTGTGGTCGTTCACATAGTTGAGGTTCAGCTTGATCGATCCATTGTCGAAATCATGCTTGATATTGGCGCGCAGCTGGCCGCCCTTGTCATTGGCGAAGCCATTGTCGCGATAACCGTCATGATAGCGGATGAAGCCGCCGATCGCATAATAGGTGTCGTTGCCGAGCGGGCCGGCCTGATAGGCGTCGAGGCGATAGAGGCCGGTGTCGCCGAGCGTGACCTGGGCCTTGCCGCGCGCTTCGTCGCTGCCGGTGACGGTGATCGCGTTGATGATCGCGCCCGAATAGCTGGCATAGACCGGGGCCGGGCCGCCGCGCACGACTTCCACATGGTCGGTCATCAGATCCTGCTTCAGGATCGCGTCGCCGCGGAAGAAGACGCCGTCATTCTCGTGGAACAGCGGCAGGCCGTCCTGCTGGAAGCTGACGAAGCCGCCATCATTGGGCAGGCCGCGGATGCGGTAGATATTCTGCACTTCGCCGCCGGTGATTTCGGTCTGGAAACCGGGCAGCTGGCCGATCAGGTCGGCGAAATTGACAGGCGCGATCTTCTCCACATCCTCGGCCGAGATGGTGTTGATCGCATAGGATACGTCGAAGCGGCGCTGGGCGCGGGTGGAGCCGGTGACGATGATGTCGTTGGGGCCGTTGCCGGCGTCGGCGGCCGCTTCGGCGGCGGGCGCGGCGTCGGTGGCGGCCTGCGCCAGGGCGGGCGTGGTGATGGTGCAAAGCGCGGCAAGCGCCGTGCCGGAGGCAAGGAAAGTCTTGAGCATGATGCGTCGCCTCTGAATTGGTCGGGGCGCCTCTGGCCGTGCGATATGACATTTTTAATTATTGTTGTGAAAATAAATAAATCGCCATAACCGGTCGTCGCTTTTCACCGATAGCGGGATCGATCATGCTATTTCCAACCCTGGACAAGGACCAGCGGCGCATCCTGCAGATGCTGCGCAAGTCCGGGCCACTGTCCCGTTCCGCGCTGGCATCCGCGCTGGAAATCAGCGGGACCGCCCTCACCCGCCTGTCGCGCGACCTGATCGGGCTCAATCTGGTGGAAGAAGTGCCGGGCGCGGAAGCACAGGGCCGCGGGCGCCCGGCCATTCCCCTGCGGCTGGCCGGCCATGGCGGCTATGCGGTCGGCGCGACGGCGCACAAGGGCTTCATCGACATCGCCCTGGTCGATTTCACCGGCGCCACCATCGCCACCCATCATGAGGCCGTTGCGCCGATCGATCCCCAGGGTTTTGCACGCAAGGTGCGGCGCATGACGCATGAACTGGTGGACCGGCACGGCCTGCTGGGACGCCGCATGCTGGGCCTGGGCGTGGCGGTGCCGGGACCATCCCTGTCGCCGGCCGGCGATCGGTGGAGCGTCGTCGACGTCCTGCCCAACTGGAGGGACGCGCCCCTGCGCGACATATTGTCCGCCGAAATGGGCTGGCCGCTGTGGATCGAGAATGACGCCAATGCCGCAGCGATCGCCGAATATTATCTGGGTGGCCTGCTGCGCGATTTCGGCACGATCGTCGTGCTGCTGCTGGGCTTCGGCATTGGCGCCGGCGTCATTGTCGACGGGCGCCTGATGCGCGGTCAATATGGCGTGGCGGGCGAGATTGGCTGCCTGTTTCCAGGGCATCTGCCGCGTCCCAGCCCGCTGGATCTGCTGGCGATGCTCCGCAGCAATGGTTGCGACCTATCCTCGGTCGCGGACATTGATTTCCATGCTGCCGACCAGGCACCGACGATCGACACCTGGCTGGACCGGGCGGCCGAGCAATTGCAGATGGTCAGCAATACCGCCTTCGCCTGGCTCGATCCAGGGGCGATCGTGCTGGCCGGCACCTTGCCATCGACCATCCTGCAGGGGCTGGCCGATCGCCTGCATCAGGCGGACCTCGTCACCACGGTCCATCATCGCCGCCCGCCGGTCAGAATATCGAACCTGCATGGATCGCCGATCACCTTCGGCGCGGCCCTGCTGCCGATCCATGCCCTGTCGGCCGAGACATAGGATCGGCGCCGGGCCGGTGATGAACGGCAATGCCGAAAACGGGCCACGACGCGGCTCCATGGCCATGAACCACAGGGTACGCGCTGCCGCCGCTATTTCACCTCATTGCGCAGGCAGGGTGCCGGGCCGCAAATAGGGGAACATGTGGGCCACATAATCGACCTTGCCTAGGTCCACGCCCTGTGCCCGCAGGATCGCGTAGGCGGTCATGATGTGGAAGTAGAATTGCGGCAACGCCCAGTCGCGGGCAAATTGACCGGCGGTGAGGTCGAAGATCATGCCCTGCGGCAGAGCATGGGCGATCGGCGCAGCCGGATCGATGGGCGGCGCATCCGCCGCCAGGCTTTCCACGATCGCAATCGTCTCGGCTATTCTTGCCTGCGCGTCGGCGATCGATCCGGGATGCTCGCCCGCGTTGCGGCCTTCATCGAGCAACTGCCCGACCAGCGGCGGGAAGGCTTCGCCGCGCAACCGGTACATGCCTTCCTGCGCCTGGACGCAGGCGAAGCGGATCTGGGTCGACAGCGGGAACATGTCCGGCGCCAGCCGCGCGCCCGGCAATGTTTCGGCCATGCCATCCTGCGTCCCGGCCTCGGCCTTGGCCAGCCAGGCCGACAAAGCGCCCAGCATCTGGACATAGGTGGGAGCAAGAATATCCGGCAGAATCATGATCTTCTCTCGTTAAGACTGATGAGCGACCCTAGCGCCGATCGGGCCGCCTTGCGATGCTTGGCTCAGCGATCCGGCACGACCTGCATGTCGTAGACCACGACCTTCTGCCACAGATGTTCGCAGGATTTGACGAAGGCCTGATGGATTTCGTGGTCCTGATAGACTTTCTGGTCGACCGCATTGTCGAAGACCATCAGTTCCGACACGTCGAAGGAGGAATCGACCACATCGCGCTTTTCGGTGCTGGCGGGCACGCCGATCTGCAGGTCGCGGATCACGGGGATCGCGCGCAACGTGCGCAGGCCGGCGATCAACTGGTCGCGATCGGCCTGGTTGCCCGGCCGCTTCAGCCAGAAGAAGACATGATGGACCAGCTTGGCCTGAACCGGGGTCGCGGCCTGTGCGGAGGCCTGTGTCGAGGACAGGGCCATGCCTGCGCCGCCCAATGCCATCATCGCCGCCAACAATTCCCTTCTGCTCGTTTCCATGATGCTCTGTCCCCTGTCGCTGAAGGGGCGGCGATCCGCGCCACCCGGTGAAGCCCTAAGTGCTGGCTGGCGCGATCGATGCGCGCTGCACCAGTTGATGGTCGAATATCTCGTCGCTGACGCGCATCCCGCCCTTGCCGAGCGCGCCGATCAGGCATTGGGTGGCGCGAAAGGCCATGTCCTCGACCGGCTGGCGGATCACGGTCAGCGGCGGCCAGACGCGCGAGGCGAGGATGGTGTCGTCGAACCCGGTGACGCTCAGATCATGGGGCAGGGTCAGCCCCATCTGTCCGGCCTGGGCGATGACGCCCGCCGCCAGATCGTCGCTGCTGCACAGGATCGCGGTCGGCCGGTCGGGTCGGGCGAGCAGCGCCTGCGCCGCCGCCATGCCCGACGCATGGTCGAACGCGCTATGCTCGACGATCAGGCTATCGTCCACGCGCAGGCCGGCACTCTGGAGGGCGGTGTAGAAGCCGTCGAGCCGGGCGGCGACCACGCTGTAATGATCGGGGCCGGCGACATAGGCGATGCGGCGATGGCCATCGGCGATGACGCGCCGGGTCAGCGCCTCCATCGCCGCCTGATTGTCGATCCGCACCGTCGATATGCCCGATAGCGGCGTGCCGGTGGCGATCGCGGCGAAGGGTACGCCGAGCGCCGGCAATATCGCCGATCCGCTCAACTGTTCGGCAAAGGGGGGGATCAGCAGCAGCGCGTCAGCGCCGCTGCGCACCAGTTCCTGGGCAATGCGTTCGGCCTCGTCCAGCGTCACGCCATCGCCGTCGCGCAGGATCAGTTGCAGCCCATTGGCGTTGGTCGCGCGCAGCGATCCGACCAGAACGGCATCGAGAAAGGGCGTGCGCCGGTTGCTGTAGATGAGGCCCACCGTCGTCGCCCGCGCCTTGGCCAGGCGACGAGCGGCGAGATTGGGGACATAGCCCAGTTCCGCGATCGCCGCCTGCACCGTCGCGACCGTGGTCGCGCTGGCGCGGCCGGCGCCGTTGATGACGTTGGATACCGTCATCGCCGATACGCCGGCCCGTTCCGCCACGGCGCGGATCGTCACGCCATTTTCCCGCCGCCGGGCCATCAGAAGCTCATCCTCATGGCCCCTGATAGCCGGTTTTGCGGCGCAGCACAGCGTCGGGAGTGGGCCGCCCCTGTCAGACCCGGCCTGCCTTCATTTCCTTGACCGCATGGTCGACCGCGCGGGCAGTCAGCGCCATGAAGGTCAGCGACGGATTGACGCAGGAGATGGAGGCCATCTGCGCGCCGTCGGTCACGAACAGATTGCTGGCATCATGCGCCTGGCTCCACTGGTTGAGCACCGATGCGCGCGGATCGGCACCCATGCGTGCGCCGCCCATTTCGTGGATGGCGTCGCCCGGCACATGTTCGCGGACCGAACTGGTGACGTTGGTCAGGCCCGCCGCACGCAGCATCTTTTCGCCCTGTTCGCGCGCGTCCGCCATCATCCGCATCTCATTGTCGCGGAAGGTGACGTTGAACTGCATCAGCGGCATGCCGAACCGGTCGGTCTTGTCGGGGCTCAGCGCGACATAATTATCCTCATAGGGCAGGCATTCGCCAAAGGCGCCCATCTGGAATTTCCAGCCGCCATATTTGCGCATGCCCTGCTTCATCGACGCGCCGAAGCCGACCGGCTTGGACGGCTCGCGATAGGCGCCGCCCTGATAGCCATAGCCGCGCTTGAAGCCGACATCTTCGCTGTCGCCATTGTTGCGGAAGCGCGGGACATAGATGGCGCCGGGGCGGCGGCCATATTCGATGAACTCCTCCATGCCGGGGATGTCGCCCTTCACGCCGACGCGGAAGATATGGTCCATGACATAGCGGCCCAGCGTCCCGCTGCTGTCGAAATGGCTTTTGCCGCTGCCCGCCGGGCGCGAGTTCATCAGGATCTGGGTCGAGGCCAGCGCTGACGCGCACAGGAACACAAGCCGCGCGGTCACGGTTTCGGCCTGTCCGGTCTTGGCATCGACGAAGCGCACGCCGCTGACCTTCTTGGTCGCCGGATCATAATCGAGGTTGGTGACGACCGCGTCGGACCGCAAGGTCAGCCGCCCGGTCGCCCGCGCAGCCGGCAGCGTGACCGCCTGGGTCGAGAAATAGGCGCCGAAGGAACAGCCATTGCCGCACTGGTTGCGCAGCTGGCATTTGGTGCGGTTCTGTTCCGGCTTGTCCTCGGTCATGTTGGACAGGCGGGCATTGATCATCTTGCGGCCGGGAAATTGCGTTTCCAGCCGCTGCTTCATCCATTTTTCCGCGATGTTCATCGGCATCGGCGGCTGGAACTCGCTGTCGGGCAGATAGGCCAGATTCTCGCGCGATCCCGATACGCCGATATATTTTTCGACATAGCTGTACCAAGGGACCAGATCCTCATAGCGGATCGGCCAGTCGCCGCCGATGCCCTCGCGCTTGTTCGCCTCGAAATCGGCCGGGCTCCAGCGGAAGCTCCAGCGGCCCCAGATCAGCGACTTGCCGCCGACCGCCGCGGGGCGGATCCAGTAGAATTTGCTGCCCGCGCCATAATCATAGGGGTTCAGGCGGTCATTATTGTAGAAGGCCTGGTTGCTGGGCGCGACATAGCCATGCTGGGCGATGAAATAATCGCTCTGCTTGAGCGGATCCGGCATGATGTTGCGGGCGGGCACCTCATAGGCGGGCTTGCCGTCATAGGTATAATCCTCGCCATGTTCGACCATATGGCCGCGGTCGAGCATCAGCACCCGCAGCCCCTTTTCCGTCAATTCCTTGGCGGCCCAGCCGCCGCTGATGCCCGAACCGATGACGATCGCATCGTACCTGTCTGTCGAAGCCATGATGTCCTCTCCTGGAGTTTTCTGTCTTGAGGCAGGTTTGTGGTCAGAAGCGCAGCGCGCGCAGCGTCTGGAAGCTCTTGGTGATGTCAGGAATATAGGGCGCGGGCGCCTGGTCATTCTCGACATAGAAATGCTGGACGCCGGCTATGGCGTTGAGCTTGAAGATCGCGCCGAAATCGACCGTGCCGCTGCCGACCGAGGTCATGCTGCGGTCCGCGCGCATATCCTTCACATGATAGGAATAGATGCGGCCGGCCAGGCTGCGGATCAGCGCCTGCGGATCCTGCCCGGCATAGATCGCCCAGTAGAGATCCAGTTCGATCTTCACCAGGTCGGGGTCGCACGCCTTCACCAGCTGGTCGAACAGGCTGACGCCGTCCGGCTTAGTGGTGAATTCGAAATCATGATTATGATAGGCAAAGCCCAGGCCCGCGGCCTTGAGCTGCGCGCCGAAGCGGTTGATGTTGACTAGCGCAGCCTTCCACGCCTCCGCATTGCGATATTTGTCGACCATATAGGGCAGGACGACGGTGCCCGCGCCCAGTGTTTTGGCCATCGCCACGCTGGCGTCGAACTTGTCGAGTAGCGCATCATAGCCGATGTGCAGCGACGGACAGGTGAGGCCCAGCCGGTCCATCGTGCTGCGGAGCAGCTTGTGGTCCATGGCGTCATAGCCGCCACCGCCAAATTCGACCTCGCGATAGCCGACCTTGGCGACCTTCTCCAAGGTGGCGACCGGATCGGCGGCGAACAGCTCGCGCACGGTGTAGAGTTGCAGGCCAACGCTGGCGATCTTGCCGGAGGCCCTGGCGGCCTGCGCGGCGAAGGGGGAGGCGGCGAGGGCGGCCAGGCCGCCGGCGCCCAGCATCATGGAACGACGGTTGAGGTTCATGCGGAATAGACCTTGTTGACCTGGGAATAGGGGAAGGCGCCGTTATATTCGCCCGGCACCGGCAGATATTCGCGTTCCTGGGTGATCCCGATCTCGGACGTGTAATAGCCCACGATCACCATCTGCCGGAACGCCTCGAAAAACTCCTCGCCCTTGGGGATCTGGTCGTTCATCGCCAGGGTCAGCAGCGCGTCATGCTGCGCGGCCGATGCCTTGGTCGCGGGGATCTTGTAATCCTGCCAGCTGCGCGCATCGATTTCGGCGAGGCCGGCGATGATCGGATCGCGATCCTCCGCCACCGACCAGTCGGCCAGCAATTTCTCGATATAGGCGGGGACGCCGGCCTCGATCGCGCCGGGCGTGTCGGTCGCCGGCAGGATGCGTTCGCACAGCGCGGTCATCAGCGCGCGCTGATCGGGCGTGAACAGTTGCAGGCTGGGTGCGCCCTGGTCGATCACGCCGGCGGCCGGCATCACCCCGGCGGCGCGCGCCAGCGGTGCGAACAGCCCGGCGCCGAACATGGCGACCATGCCCGCCAGCGCATGTCTGCGGTCCATCATTGTCCTGCTCCCTTCAGATCCTTTGCGATGGCTTCGTCCGGCAGCGGCCGGACCCAGATGTTGCGGAAGGACACGGGGCTGTCATGATCCTGCAGCTGGATCGGCGCCTTTTCCCCATGGGCCTGATATTGGGCGATCGAACGCCATTTGGTGGTGCCCAGCATCGCCTGATGATTTTGCACCAGCACGCCGTTCAGCAGCGCGGTGACATAGGCCGGGCGGACCAGGCTGCCGTCGGCGGCGAAGCGCGGCCGTTCGAAGATGATGTCATAGCTCTGCCATTCACCCGGCTGGCGCGACGGGTTCACCAGCGGCGGCTTCCAGGCATAGACCGCGCCGACCGTGCCGTCGGCATAGGTCGGGTTCTGATAGCCATCGAGGATCTGCACTTCATAGCGCTGCATGAACCAGATGCCGCTATTGCCGCGATCCTGCGAGCTTTTGGTTGGCGGATTGGGCGAGCGGAATTCCAGATGCAACTGGACGTCGCCAAATTCCTGTTTCGAGATCAGATTATTCTCGCCGCCGCTCTGGCTGCGCGGCGGGATGGTCATGATCCCCTTTTCCAGCGTCCAGGGACCGCGCTCGCCGCGCCATGCGTCGAGCGATTTGCCGTCGAACAGGATGGTTGCGTCGGACGGCGCGCCGCCGGCCTGTGCACCGCCGGCCTGTGCCGCCGGGGTGACGACGGTGGGGGCAGGGCGATCGGGATCATGGACGTGCCAGTTGCCGCCGGGCAGGATCGGCGTGTCCTTGAAACCCAGCTTGCCAGGCTTGTCTTGCGCCTGCGCCGGTGTGCCCACCAGCAGAGCCGTGGCCAGCGCGATACCCGTCCCTGCAAAGCCAGTCGGGATGATTTTCATCCTCGTCCTCCTCTCATCTTATATTTGGTCGATGGCGCGATAGGCGGCCACCAGCCGATCCTCGCCCTCGCGTCCGGCCAGCGAATTGCCATGTTCCATGCCGATCACGCCGCCATAATTGCGGCCCCGCAGCCAGCGGACGATATTGGCATAGTTGATCTCGCCGGTGCCCGGTTCCTTACGGCCGGGATTGTCGCCGAACTGGATATAGCCGACCTCCGCCCAGCAGGCGTCCAGCGTCGGGATCAGGTTCCCGGACTGGATCTGCTCATGATAGAGGTCCGCCAATATCTTGACGCCCGGACTGTTGGCGCCGCGCGCCACCGCATAGCCCTGGGCGATCGACTGCATATAGACACCGGGATGGTTGGTCCGCGTATTGAGCGGCTCCATCACCAGCGTCAGGCCGTGCGGCGCGACGATGTCGCCGGCGCGGCGCATGCAATCGATGATCCGGCCGGTCTGGATATCCTGCGGCACCTTGCGGTCCATGAAGCCGGTGACGACGGTCGCATGTTTCGCGTTGAGGCGCTTGGCGACCTCCACCGACGTGCGGATGTCGGCCAGGAAGGCTTCGCGTTCGGCATCGTCATTGCTGCCCAGCAGCGGACGGAACTCCGCCCATTTGGGCATGCTGGCAACGAACACGCCCATGGTCATGCCGCGCTGCGCCAGCGCCTTGGCCATGGCCTCCTGCTGCTCGACCGGACGCTTGCGTGCCTCATTATCCTCCCAGGCCCGAAAACCCAGGTCGGCGGCATAGGCGATCTGCTCCAGCAATCCGCCCCGGCTGGCAAAGCTGCCTTCATGCGGGGCGTAGCCGAGCGAGAAGCGGGCGGCATTGGAGGATCCCTTGCCGGCCGCAGCGGCGATGGCGGGGGTGGCAGCCGCGGCGACGCCGGCGGCGATCAGGTTTCTGCGCGACAGCTTCATGCCACGGCCTCCGCCCGGCGACCGGCGCGCCGGTCGGACAGCCAGATCAGCCCGAATACGACCAGCAGGATCAGCGGCACGAAGGCGAGGCGGGCGAAGGATTGCGACGCAGCCGCATCCTCCACCGCGCGCAGCGCCGGTCCGGTCAGGCGGGTGAAGGCTTCCGGCCCACCGGCCAGTTCCACCTTGGCCTGGTCGAACATCTCGCCCAGCCGCGGCAGCACGAAGAAGCTGGCAAGCGCGCCGGCCGAGCCGACCAGCCCCAGCGCCCAGGCGTCACCGCGCGGATAACGTTCGGCCACCGACGCCAGCATCGTCGGCCACATTGCGCATACGCCCAGGCCCCAGACGGTGGAGGCGAGGATGGCGGAGGCGGGCGACTGCGCCTGCGACAGCATGAACAGGCCGATCGCGGCGAGCAGGCTCGACACCCAGAGCAGGCCGGGGTTGGACAGGCGACCGGCGATCCGTCCGGCAAAATGGCGGAACACGAACATCAGCGCGCTGACATAGACCAGCAGCAAAATGCCGCGCATGCCGACCCGGTTGCTGAGCGCGACGTCGAGCCACTGGCCCGGCGCCAGTTCGGACGAGGCGGTCAGGAACATCGCGCCGAACCAGATGAAGAAGCTGGGGCGGCGGACCACCTCCAGCATCATGTCCTTCATCGCCCGGCTGCCGGCGGTGGCGGGCGGCGCGGGGAAGCGGGTGGTGGAGGCGATCAAAACGACACCGATGGCCGGGATATAGGCCAGCGCCATGATCGCCTGCCAGGGAAGCGCGGAGGCGAGGAACACGCCGGCAAGGCCGCCGACGATCAGCCCGCCGGGATACCAGGCGTGCAGCACGTTGAGGCGATGGGTCGTATCCTCGGGATAGAGGCGGGCGGTCAGCGGATTGATCGACGCTTCGGCAAAGCCCCAGCCGATGCCCGACAGCAGCATGCCCAGCCATACGAGGTGATAGACGGTCATGCCGGTCGCCATGCTGCCCGCGCCCACGATCAGCGTCGTGCCGATCAGGAAGGCGATGCCGCAGCCGATCAGCACGCGGCGGATGCCGATCGTGTCGAGAAAGGCGCTGACGACGAAGACGGTGATGGAAAAGCCCAGGAAGGCCGATCCCAGCGCCGCGCCGATCATCTCGCCGGCCGCGATCGGGGCGATCGGGTCGATCCATTCCGCCTTCAGGCTGCTCGCCACCGCCGCGCGGAGCGATGCGCTCATCGAGGCGGTGAACAGCGCCAGGACGCTCAGCCAGAAAAGTCTGTGCCGGTTAATCGCCGTCATGTCGGCTCCTCTCCCTTTGGTCCCGCCGGCCTTCCGGTCGGGACATGTGTCGATCGTCGGTTACGGCGTCAGCTGAGCCCCAGCCAGCGCCGGTTGTTGGCGGGATCGCCGCCCCCTGCGAAATCGTCGAAGGCCCGTTCGGGCCGGCGGATCATGTGCGCCTCGATGAAGGGGGCGCCTTCGCGTGCGCCATCCTCTGGATGTTTCAGGCAGCATTCCCATTCCAGCACCGCCCAACCGTCATAGCCATATTGGGTCAGGCGCGAGAATATGCCGGTGAAGTCGACCTGGCCGTCGCCCAGCGAACGGAAGCGACCGGGCCGGTCGATCCAGTCGGCATAGCCGCCATAGACGCCCGCGCGACCGGTCGGGTTGAACTCCGCATCCTTGACGTGGAACATCCTGATGCGGTCATGATAGATGTCGATGAACTGCAGATAGTCCACCGCCTGCAGCACGAAATGGCTGGGATCATAGAGGATATTGGCGCGCTTGTGGCCGCCGACCGCATCCAGGAAGCGCTCGAAGGTCAGGCCGTCGTGCAGATCCTCGCCCGGATGCAGTTCGTAGCAGAGGTCGATCCCCTGTTCCTCGAACGCGTCCAGGATCGGGCGCCAGCGCTTCCCCAGTTCGGCAAAGGCCTCTTCCACCAGACCCGCCGGCCGCTGCGGCCAGGGATAGACGAAGGGCCAGGCCAGCGCGCCGGAGAAGGTCGCATGCGCCTTCAGCCCCAGTCGCCGGCTGGCCACGGCGGCCAGCTTCAGCTGCTCGACCGCCCAGGCCTGCCGCTCGGCCGGCTTGCCGCGCAGTTCGGCCGGCGCGAACGCATCGAATGCCGCGTCATAGGCCGGATGAACCGCGACCAGCTGGCCCTGCAAATGGGTGGACAGTTCCGAAATCTCGACCCCGGCCTCGCGGCAGCGGCCGATCAGGTCATCGCAATAATCCTGGCTTTCCGCCGCCAGCTTGAGGTCCATGCAGCGCGGATCATTGCTGGGCACCTGAATGCCCTTATAGCCCGCCTGCGCCATCCAGCGCGCGGCATTGTCCAGATTGTCGAATGGGGCGGCATCGCCCATGAACTGCGCCAGGAAGATAGCCGGGCCGCGCATCGCGCCCTTCGCCGCCGTCATTTCACGCTCTTGAGATAGGTGATGATCGCGGCGCGCTTGGCCGGATCGGGCGTGGAAATGGGCATGCGGCTGCCGGGCACCTTCTTGGTCGGCGCGGCGAGATATTCGTCCAGCGCCTTCTCGTCCCATTTCAGCTTCGACGCCTTGAGCGCGGGGGAATAGTTGAAGCCGGCCAGGGTGCCGGCGGTGCGGCCGACGACGCCGACCAGATTGGGGCCAAGGCCGCTCTTGCCGCCGGGCTGCACGCTGTGGCAGGCGCGGCAGGCGTTGAAGGCCGGCGGCGCCGCTGGTGCGGTCTGCGCCTGGCTCGACATGGCGGGGATCATCACTGCGCCCGTTGCGAGCGCTACCAGGCCGAAGCCCATTACCCTTTTCACCCTCGACTCTCCGTCTTGTCTGTGGCTTTTATTTACCGGTAAACTGTTCCAATATGATCGGAAGATCAAGAGGCAGAATGAACGGTCTGTCGACTAATTACGAAGGAGAAGAGGATGGCGGGAAAAGCGTTGCGTCTAGGCATGGTCGGCGGTGGCGAAGGTGCCTTTATCGGGGCGATCCACCGCGCTGCCGCGGCACTGGATGGTGATTGGCGGCTGGTGGCCGGCGCCTTCAGCGGCGACACGGATCGCAACCGGCGCTCGGGCGAGGCGCTGGGAATCGATCCGGCGCGCACCTATGATTCGCTCGATGCGCTGCTGGCGGGCGAACAGGCGCTGCCGGCGGATGAGCGGATCGATGCCCTGTCGATCGTGACACCCAATCATCTCCATGCGCCGATGGCGATCGCCGCGCTGGACGCGGGTTTCCATGTCTTCTGCGAAAAGCCGATGGCGCTCGATCTAGCCGAGGCGCGCCAGATCGCCGACGCTGCCGAACGCTCGGGCCGGCATTTCGGCCTCGCCTTCACCTATAGCGGCTATCCGCTGGTGGAAGAGGCGCGGGCGCGTGTCGCGCGCGGTGATCTCGGCAAGATCAGGCTGGTGCAGGTCGAATATTCGCAAGGCTGGCTCAGCCAGGCGATCGACCGCGACGGCAACAAGCAGGCCGAATGGCGCACCGATCCGGCCCGTGCGGGCCTGGGCGGCTGCCTGGGCGACATCGGCACCCATGCCTTTCACCTAGCCGAACATGTGTCGGGCCTGCGCGTCAGCGAAATCTGCGCCGACCTCAGCATCCATGTCGAGGGACGCCGGCTCGACGACGACGTCAATGTGCTGCTGCGCCTCGACAATGGCGCGCGCGGCATCCTCAAGGCGACCCAGGTCGCGGCCGGCGACGAAAATGGCCTGAAGCTGCGCATCCATGGCGAACATGGCGGGCTGGAATGGGCGCAGATGGAACCCAACACGCTGACCCTGCGCTGGCTCGATCGGCCGGCCGAAGTGCTGCGCGCGGCCGGACCGGGCCTGCTACCCTCGACCCTGCCGCTGCTGCGCACGCCCAGCGGGCATCCCGAAGGCTATATCGAGGCGTTCGCCAATCTCTACCGCGCCTTCGCCACGCGCATCCGGGGCGGCGAAGCCTGGTTCCCGTCGGTCGGCGACGGTCTGCAAACCATGGGCTTCGTCGAAACCGTCATCGCCAATGCGGCGGGCGATGAAAAATGGACGGCGCTGCCTGGCGCATGACATGAAAGGGGAAGCGCGACTTGATCGCCGCGCTTCCCTCAATCCTCAGTGCGCGACGCCCTTCTTGGGCAGCAGCGGATTGATCGTCTGGATGCTGCCATCGGCATTGTAGCGCAGTTCCGTCACCTTGACGTTGCGCAGGCGGGTCTGGCCCGACAACTGGCTGTCGGCGTAGAAGAGCCAGGACTTGCCGCCCCATTCGACGATCGAATGGTGGGTGGTCCAGCCTTCGACCGGCTCCAGGATGCGGCCCTTGTAGGTGAAGGGGCCATAGGGGGAATCGCCGACGGCATAGACCAGATAATGGGTGTCGCCGGTCGAATAGCTGAAATAATATTTGCCATCATGCTTGTGCATCCATGACGCCTCGAAGAAGCGGCGGTCATGGTCGCCACCCAGCAGCGGCTTGCCCTTGTCGTCCAGGATCTGGATCTCGCGCGGGGTTTCGGCAAATTCCAGCATGTCGCCGTTCAGCCTGGCGACGCGCGGCGCGATCGCCGGCTTGTCATCCTGTTTCAGGTCGGTCTTCGACCCGTCTGGATCATATTTCCCGCCGATATTGCGCTGCAACTGGCCGCCCCAGATGCCGCCGAAATAGATATAGCTCTGTCCGTCGGCGTCGGTGAAGACGGCCGGATCGATCGAATAGCTGCCCTTGATCGGCTGTGGCTGCGCCTTGAACGGCCCCATCGGATCCTTCGAGGTCGCCACACCGATGCGGAAGGCGCCTTCCTTGTCCTTGGCCGGGAAGTAGAGATAATAGGTGCCATTCTTGTAGGCCGCGTCGGGCGCCCACATCTGCTTGTCGGCCCAGGGCACATCCTTCACGTCCAGCGCCACCGGCCCGACCGTCACCGGCCCGCCGATCTTGTCCATCGACAGGACATGATAGTCGCGCATTTCGAAATGGCTGCCCAGGTCATCCTCGGGCGTCGGCCCGTCAATGTCATGGCTGGGATAGACGTAGATCTTGCCGTTCCACACATGGGCGGACGGATCGGCGGTGTAGATGTCGCTGACCAGCGGTTGGGACAGATATTCGGACGCATCGCGCTTGCCGCTCGCGGCATTGCCGGTCTTCTGTTCGCCCTTCTGTTCCGGCGCCTGCTGGCAGGCGGCGAGCGCCAGTCCCAGGGCCAGCGGCCATGCGTATAGGCACATTCCGCGCTTGATCGTCATATCATCCTCTCCTTGCGATTTGCGCAATTGATAGCGTTATCATAAATCGCGTGCAACGCTGATTGGCGCCGCCCTTTCAGCGGTTGAGGCGCTGCATCACCATCGCCCGCAGGCGTCGCGCCTCCAGCGGCGTCAGCGGCGCCAACGGTCCCTGGGCATGATCGGGCAGATGGTCGCGCGCATCCTGTGCCGGTCCGAACAGATAATGGTCGAATAGCGCGCGCCAGGCCATGCGCTCAGGCTCCGGCCGCTCGCGGATGCTGAGCAGCCCGTGCAGCAGCGTCGCCATCGGCGTGTCGATGAAGTCGGGGACGGCGTCCCACCAATAGTTCATCATGATGTTGAAGCCGTCGCGCGCCTCGACCTGATGCCACCACAGCGCCGGGTAGAAGAGCGCATCGCCCGGCTCCAGTTCGGCCACCTCGCCGGCCGCCAGCGCCTGCGCAAAGCGCGGATAACGGGCCAGGTCGGGCGCGGCCGGATCGACCATGCTGACCACCTGACCGCCCGGCGTCGGCGACAGCGGGCCGGGATAGAGATTGCCGACCTGGTCGGGCGGAAACAGGGTGAAGCGG
Organism: Sphingobium sp. L-44; assembly: GCF_056859495.1. NCBI lineage: Bacteria > Pseudomonadati > Pseudomonadota > Alphaproteobacteria > Sphingomonadales > Sphingobiaceae > Sphingobium > Sphingobium sp. L-44. Next base: position 44,625 of record NZ_JBSXOQ010000096.1, read on the forward strand.
CGCCGCCCGACCAGGCAACAGGCCAGGTTGTGCGAGCTGTCATAATGGGTCGCGGCGACCGTGCGATTGCCGATCCACAGGCTGACGGTCGGCACTGCCTCGCCGAACAGGCCGGGCAGGTCATGGTCGGCGCGCAGGCCGGGGAAATAGCGGTCGACATCGGTCGACCCGATATAGATGGCCGGTCCGTCGCCACCTGGATCCGCCCGAATCCTATCGAGATAATGGGGCAGCGGCGCCTGCCCCCGATCGAAATTGAAGCCGGTCAGTTCATCATTGTAGAAGAAGCGTCCCCCGGCATCTCGCGCGCCGACATAACCGGTGACCGGCGCCCCGCCATAATCGGCCAGCAATCGGTCCATCGCCGCCTGCGCCGATTGCCGCCCGGCAGCGACCAGTGGCCAGCCATCGACCAGTCCGCCGATGACCACCGGCCTTTGCGCCGCCATCAGATCGTCGAGCCAGCTAGGCGTCAGGTCGCTGGCGGCAATCCGCCGGGTCTGGCGCAGCGTCACGCCGCCTGCCGCGTCCGCTTGCGCAGGATCAGATCCTCGATATTGGCGAGCGAGGAGCGGATCGCATAGGCCAGTTGCAACAGGCCCGCCTGATGCAGCGCCTGCAGCGTCGGACCATCCAGCGCCTCCAGCCGATCGGCATCAATGGTGAAGCGCCCTGCAATGTCATAGCGCTGCGCGTCGTCGATCGCGATGTCCAGCGCAATCGGCGCCAGCAGCCCCGCCTGTTCGAACGCCGCGAACACCGGCGCGCTCTGGCCATGGCCCTCATGGATGGTGCGCAGCGCATCGGCGACATGATCCAGATAGGGCGCATTGCCGCCATGGGGCAGGAACAGCGCTTCGCCCGCCGCGCCGACGCGCGGATCGTCCAGGTCGACATGGATCACCGGATGGTCTTCGCCGTCGCGCTGCTGCATGCCGATCAGGAAAGGGCCACGCCGATGGACGGCGGGCACATAGCGTGCGGTCCAGCCCCCGGCGTCGAGAAACAGATTTTCGTCGCGATCGAAACCCAGCAGCGCCGTGAGCTGCCAGGCACCCTGGCCATCGCGCTGGATCAGGATCGGATATTCCCGCTGGATCGCGTCGATCTCGGTCGGGAAGATCAGGGTCTGGTTGACGGCATCGCCGAAGGCAGCGCCATTGCCCGGTGCGACCCGAAGCGCGGCATGGGTGATGGGATCGAGTATCATCGTGCTGGTCATGGAATATCCGGCGTGCCGCATGAACGGGCGGCCATAGTAGGGCGTCGGCGGCGCAGGGAAAGCCCTTTGCGAGGCCCGCCCCGATGCAGTCCGCCCGACGGAATCGTGAAAGTCGGGGCCGCCCGGCAGGACGGCCCCGGCTCACCCCCTTAGAAGCGGAAGCGACCACCCAGCAGGAAGCGACGGTCCAGTTCCTGCGCGTACCACAGGTTGCTCTTGTCGCGGCCATAGGTGCGGATGTCGCTCTCGGTCAGGTTGATCGCCTCGAACGAGACGGCAAACTGTTCCGACACATCCCAGCTGATGTTGAGATCGAGCTGGCCGAACGGGCGCACGAACACCGGGTTGCGATCGCCGCCGCCACGGTTGGCCGACTGCAGGAACTTGTCGCGCCAGTTATAGGCGAGACGCGCCGACAGGCCGTTCTTGTCATAGATCAGCGTGGCGTTGGCGGTATCCGACAGGCCGACCAGCGCGAACTGGTCCTCGCTCGGATCGGCGCCGACATCGATGCCCACGTCACCCCGGACCAGCGTATAGGCCGCCGACACACCGAAACCGGTATTGCCGAAGAAATGCTGGGCCGCGAGTTCGAAGCCCCAGATCTTGCCCTGCCGGTTGTTGATCGGCTGCGTGACCTCGAAATCGTAGAGCGGGTCATTGGCGTCCGGCGTCAGGTCGACTTCGGTCAGCACCTGGTCGATGAAGGCCTGGCTGAGCGCCCCGTTCGAATAGTTCGCCTGGAACTGCTGCGACGCGGCATCGATATTGCCCTGCTGCTGCAGCAATGCCGTCATCGTGAACAGGTTGACGTCGCTCGGGTCAGCCCCCAGCCGCTTGAGTTCAGCCAGTGCCGTGCCCGATCGCGATCCCGCCGCGCCCGAACTGACATCGCGCAGCCCGAACAGGTTGCGCGTCGTCTGGCCGGTGCCGACGAAATTCTGCACCCGCTTTTCGAACACGCCCGCCGAAATATAGCTCGACGGCTTGTAATACCATTCGAACGACAGATCGAGATTGTCGGAAATCAGCGGTGACAGGCGAGCATTGCCGGTCGAGCCAGTGGCAAAGCCACCGAGCGCGATCGGGCGCGGCGGCGTGCCGACCGAGCTTGCCACGAACAGATTGCCATAATCGGGCCGGGCAATGGTCTTGCTGAACGAGAAGCGACCGATGAAATTCTTCGCCAGCTCGATCTGGAAGTCCATCGCGGGCAGGAAGTTGTTGTAATTGCCGCTGTCCGAAACCGGCTGGACCTCATCCGACACCACCAGAGTGAAGTCGTTGTCCGACACCCAGTTGATCGCCTGCGGCACCGCCACCAGCGATGTCGAACGCACCTTGGTCCGTTCATAGCGCGCGCCGACCACCAGCGATGCCGGACGGCCCGCCAGTTCGCCCTTCCAGGTCAATTGGCCATAGGCGGACCAGATATCCTCCTTGACCCGGTTATCCTCCTGCTGGGTGATGCCGATCGCATTGCCGCGCTGGGCATAATAAGGCGACAGCGCATTATAGAGGTCGACGGCGCTGCCCTGGAAGGCGGTCAGCGTCGCGCCCTGGCCCTTGGCATCGAAATTGTCGAACTTGCAGACCAGGCAATATTCCTGCAGCACACCCGGCGCGACCGATGCGATATCGCCAACATTGCTGATGCCCCAGTCGCCCAGCGTCTGCTGCGTCTGGGTGCGGGTCTGGCGCATCTTGGACGTGCGGTAATTGGCGCCGACATCGAAGCGGCTGCCGCCATCATCCAGTTCCCAGCCCAGGTCGGCGCGGATCTCGTTGAGCCGCTGGCGCTGGGCCGAGGACACGGTGCGGCCCATCTGCGACCCCAGATCACCCAGATCCAGCACGCCATTGCCATTGCCGCGCAGGGCATCGTTGATGGTGATCGACTGGACCGGGATGACGCCGCTGAAATCGGCCGACTGCGACGCCACGATCGGCGCGCCCAGGCCCACCAGCGTCGAGCTGACGCCATTGGGATTGTCCGGCGAGCTTTGCGCCAGGCCGGTATGGCCGTCGATCGACAGGGTGACGCGGTCGTTAATCTCCCACTTCGCGTTCAGGCCATAATCCTGCAGCCGGTTGCGCACGCCGCGTTCGGCCTGTTCAAACGCCGCGTCCTTCACGCCGGCAATATTCTCCTGCAGATAGCTGGTCGTGGCGACCACCGGATTGCCGTCAAACTCCACCTGGGCGAAGGGCCGGTTGAACCAGTTGCCCTGGCTGGCGCGCTGTTCCCGCTGCTTGTTCTGGGCGAACAAAGCGTCGGCGGTGAAGGTCAGCGTCTCGGTCGGGCGGAATTGCATGACCGCCGATCCGTTGATGCGCTCGCGCGAACCCTGCGAATAATAATAGCTGCTGTCATTGGGCACCGACACCAGGGTGTTGGGGTCGGTCGGCGCGTTGCTGATCTGGGTATTGGCGTTGACGAAGCCGTTGGCCGGATCGGCGAACTGGCTGTAACGGCGGATGTTCCAGTTGTTGACGGTCGCGCCGCGGGTCGAGAAATTGCGCTTCTGATAGCTGCCGAAGATCGAAACGCCGAACACTTCATTCTCGTCGCGCCAGCTCAGCAGGCCCGATGCTTCGGGCGTGATCTTGGCCGGATCGCTCAGGCTCTTCTCGACGCTGGTGTCATAGAGCGCCTTGACGCCGATCGTGCCGCTGAAGCCCGCCTCGCGCGCGTCGAGCGGCTTGCGTGTGACGACGTTGATCGACGCGCCGATGCCGCCCGACGGGATCGCCGCGCGACCGGTCTTGTAGACTTCCAGCGTGCTGACGCCTTCCGACGCCAGATTGCCGAAGTCGAAGGAGCGGCTGGTGCCCGACGAATAATCGGCATTCTGGTCGCCGCCGACGGAGGTGACATTGGCCGATGGCAGCGCGCGCCCGTTCAGCGTCACCAGGTTGAAGCCGCCGCCAAAGCCGCGGACCGTGACCTGCGACCCTTCGCCATTGACGCGGTCGATCGACACACCGGTGATACGCTGCAGCGATTCCGCCAGGTTGGTGTCGGGGAATTTGCCGATATCTTCGGCCGAAATGGCATCGACCACGCCGCTCGAATTGCGCTTGATGTCGATCGCGCGATCAAGGCTGGCACGCACGCCGGTGACGATGATGTCGGCTTCGGCATTCTGGACGGCTGCGTCCTGCGCCTGCGCCACCGTTGGTGTAACGCTATACGTTAGCGCTATCAGAGACGCGCAACGCATGAATCTGGAATATGGTAAGCCCATTTCAGAATCCTCCCTTTTTTAACAGCTCGCCCACATCGAGCCTTATTGGACGTTCATGCTAGCCTAATGGCCAGCGTTGTCAATTATGATGCTATGATCGGTTAAAGTCCCTAAGGGTTTGATTTACAGATTTATATTTTACTGAAAATAATGGTTTTTTATGTTTTATTGTGCATTGCAAAAATATTCTACCGATGCGCATTTTTTGACTAGACCAATTCTGCGGGACAATAGCGGCGCAGGAATTCGCGATGACTGGGCATCTCCGCCACGACCCCGGCAATGTCCTTGCGCATCCGCGCCAGTTCCTCGCGCAGCTGCGGTTCGGGCATCATCGCCGCGACATGATGATAGCCGCGCGGGTGCATGCCCTGACCCAGCAGCACCGATGACCAGCTGTCGACGCGGAACAGCTCATGCCCCAATTGATAGGCACGGCCATTTTCCTGCCACAGCGCCAGCCTTTCCTTCAGGCTGTCGGGTATCTCCATCGTCCGGCAATGATCCCAGAAGGGGGAATCATCGCGCTGGGTCACATGATAGTGAAGGATGATGAAGTCGCGGATATTCTCGAATTCCAGCCGTGACTTGCGGTTGAAATGGTCGAGCAGCGCGTCGTCGAACCCGTGGAAGGGGAAATCCTCGATCAGCCGCGTCACCGCCGCCATCATCAGGTGGATGCTGGTCGATTCGAGCGGCTCGATGAAGCCACCGGCCAGTCCCAGGCCAACGCAGTTCTTGTGCCAGGCCCTGATCCGCGTGCCGGTCTTGAACCGCACCAGCCACGGGTCGATGATCGGCTCCCCCTCAATCTCCGCCAGCAGCCGGGCATGGGCTTCGTCGTCGGACATGAAATCGCTGGCGAAGACGAAGCCGTTGCCGTCGCGATGCTGCAACGGAATGCGCCAGCGCCAGCCCGCCTCATGCGCGATCGCCGAAGTATAGGGCTGGGCCGGGCCGTCGGAGGTGGACTGGACCGCGACCGCACGGTCGGTGCGGATCCACTGGCCCCAATCCTCGAAGCCGACGCCCAGCGCCTCGCCCAACAGCAACGATCGAAAACCGGTGCAATCGATGAACAGGTCACCCTCGATCCGCGTGCCCGATTCCAGCATCAGTGCCGCGATATGGCCGCTCTCGGGCGCCAGTTCGACATTGCGGATCTTGCCTTCGACCCGCTTCACCCCCGCCGGCTCGGCCAGGCTGCGCAGGAAGCGGGCATAGCGCGCGGCGTCGATATGATAGGCATAGCTGGGCGCGACCGAGCTGCTGAGCGACATGCGATTGGCCTCGCCCGCCACCCACTCCAGGCAATATTCACCCAGCTCGCCGCCAAAGCCCTGCGCCCTGGCATGCAGCCAGAAATGATGGAAATCGGCCATCCAGCTCCATTGCAGCCCGATCGTGCCAAACGGGTGGATATAGCGGTCGCCGACCTGCCCCCAATTTTTGAACTCGATGCCCAGCTTCACCGTCGCCTGCGCCTCGGCCATGAAGCGGTCTTCGCGAATCTTCATCAACTGGTGGAAGCCGCGGAAGGTCGGCACGGTGGATTCGCCCACGCCGATCGTGCCGATCGCGTCGGATTCGACGAGCGTGATGTCGATCAGCGGTCCCAGATGGCGGACCAGCGCGGTCGCCGTCACCCAGCCGGCAGTGCCCCCGCCGGCAACGACAACCCGCTTCACTACCCGGTCGGACGTCGGAAAATCTGCATGCATGTCGGTCATTCCAGCGGAAGGGAAAACAGGATGTGGCACTGCATCGGTCAAGCAGCACCGGGCGTGACGACGGCGCGCGCGGCGGGGTCATCGTTCGGCCCATCGGCAATCGGGCCGCCCAGCCCCTTCCGGCGCGCCAGCCGGTCGATCGCCGGAACCGTCATCATCGTCGTCACGATCGTCATCAGCGCCAGCATCGCGAACAGTTCCGGCCCGATAATGCCGCGCTGCAGGCCGATATTGATGACCAGCAATTCCATCAGCCCGCGCGCATTCATCAGCGCGCCGACGGCGAGCGCGGTGACATTGTCCTGCCCGGTCAGCCGCGCCGCTGCCCAGCAGGCGCCCCCTTTGGCCAGGATCGATGCCGCCAGGATCGCCAGCGCGACCAGCGCCAGCGACAGGATGCTCACCATCGTCACCTGCGTATTGAGGCCGGAGATGGTGAAGAAGATCGGCACCAGCAGACCGATGGTCATCGGTTCCAGCCTGCGGGCCAGCCCCTGCGACAGGATGCCGCGCGGCATCGCCACCCCCAGCAGGAAGCCGCCGAACACGGCATGCAGCCCGGCCATGTCCATCGCCCAGGCGCAACCGCCGAACAGCAGCAGCACGACCAGCAGCATGGCCGGCGTGACCCGCCCTTCCCGCTCCGCCCAGCGAGCCAGCGGCGCCAGCAGCCTACTGCCCAGGAACAGCATGACGATCGCGAACAGCCCGCCGCCGCCCAGCGCCCGGACCGCGATCATCCCGTCCGCGCCGATGCAGGCGAGCAGGATCGCCAGGATCGACCAGGCGATCGCATCGTCGATCGCCCCGGCCGACAGCGCCAGCGCGGCCAGCGGCGTGCCGCCCAGCCCCCGTTCGCGGATGATCCGCGCCAGCACGGGAAAGGCGGTGATGGAAATGGCGACGCCGATGAACAGGGTCGCCTCGAACCGCGTGACCGTCGGCCCGAACAGCCCCATGGCCGACAGCCAGGGGGTCAGCGCCACCGCGCCCAGGAAGGGCACGATGATGCCGCACAGCGAAACCGCAACGGCGCTGCCCGCCTGAAGATGGAAATGCGCGCTGCGAAAGCCGAGGCCGACCAGGAACATGTAGAGGCCGATGCCGGCCTGCGCGACAAATTGCAGCAGCGGCCGGGTCTCGATCGGGAAGAGCAGCGCCTGGGCCTGCGGCGCCAGCCAGCCAAGCAGCGAGGGACCAAGCAGGATGCCCGCGATCATGTCGCCGATCACCCGTGGCTGGTGCAGGAACCGGCCGACCAGCCAGCCGGACAGGCGACAGGCGCCAAGAATGACGACCATCTGCACCGCCAACGCCGCGCCGACATGGACCAGATCCATGCACCCCTCCTTGCCCCTGTCCGGTGCATGGGAATCCCCGTTCCCCGCATCCGACGCGCCGGACAATGGCAGGATGGCGCCGGGGGACAAGTGTTTTTCGCACCCCGCCGCAAAAAATGGGAGCGCTACCCCCGATCGCGCCGGATCGCGGCCAGATCATCGGGCCGGTTGATATTGGGCAGGACCAGCCCCGGCAGCGTCACGGCGCGCGCACCAATCCGCGCCAGCCATCCCCGGATCGACCGGTTATTATCCTCCGCCAGATGCGCGTCCAGCTCGGGCGCCAGCGCGGCCGGCCACCAGCCGAGCAGCTGCTGCCCATCGAGGATCGCCGCCCGCTCGCCGATCAGCAGCGCGGGCAGGTCGGCCGGATAGAAGGGCATGTCGCAGCCGCTGGTCAGCACCCCGTCAAAGCCGTGGGCCTGGGCATGATGCAGCGCGGCGTTGAGGCCGCCCAGCGGCCCCATGTCCGGCTCCGGCCGGTCGGGCAGGCTGAGATAGGCTTCCTCGGTCCGGCCGCAGATCGCGATCGCGGCGACATGGGGAGAGAGCGCGTCAATCGCATGGTCGATCAGCCGCCGGCCGTCGAGCAGCGCCGCCGCCTTGTCGCTGCCGAAGCGGGTCGCGCGTCCGCCCGCCATTATCGCCCCCAACAGCCTGGCCATGCCCGCCCCTCCTGCCGATCCGGTCCCGTCTGCTTTGACATTGGCAGGGCACAGGGGCAAGGGTTCGCGCCGATGGCAGGCGCGCGCCGCGCGCCGCGCGCCGCCCCTTCCCGGCGAGACCCCGATGCATCTGCATGATTTCGATATCGACCTGTTCCTGCGCGACTATTGGCAGCAAAAGCCGCTGCTGATCCGCAATCCCTGGGCGCAATGGAGCAATCCGCTGGCGCCCGAGGAACTGGCGGGCCTCGCCTGCGAGGAGGGCGTCGAGTCGCGGCTGGTGGTGCAGGCGGACGGCGACTGGAAAATGGAACAGGGGCCGCTGGCGGAGGATCGCTTCGCCGCGCTCGGCGCCAGCCCCTGGACCCTGCTGGTGCAGGCGGTCGATCATCAGGTGCCCGATGTCGCGGCGCTGATCGCCCCGTTCCGCTTCATCCCCGACTGGCGGATCGACGATGTCATGGTCAGCTATGCCAGCGACGGCGGCGGCGTCGGCCCGCATTTCGATCAATATGACGTCTTCCTGATCCAGGGCGCGGGCCGCCGCCGCTGGCGCATCGGCCAGATGTGCGACGATAGCAGCCCGCTGCGCCCCCATGCCGATCTGCGCCTGCTGGCCGAATTCGACGCGACCGACGAATGGGTGCTGGAACCCGGCGACATCCTCTATGTCCCGCCCGGCATCGCCCATGATGGCGTCGCGGTGGGCGCCGACTGCATGACCTATTCGGTCGGCTTCCGCGCGCCGGCGCGCAGCGAACTGATCGAGGGCTGGACCGATCGCCTGCTCGAAGGGCTGGGGGAGGATGACCGCTATGCCGACCCCGCTTTGGCGCGCCAGGCCAATCCCGGCGAGATCGCGCCAGCCGCATTGGCCCGGTTGCAGGCGATGGTGCTGGAGCAATTGGGCGATTCCGCCGGCTTTGCCCGCTGGTTCGGCGAATATAGCAGCACCCGCAAATATCCCGAGATTGACTGGGCACCCGAGGAAGCGATCGACCCGGCATCCATGCAGGCGCTGGTAGCGGAAGGCGCACCCCTGCGCCGCAATCCGGCCAGCCGCTTCGCCTTCGTCCGGGCGGAAGACGCCATAACGTTGTTCGTCGATGGCGCATCGCATGACTGCACCGGCGCCAGCGCGGCGCTGGCGCAGCAATTGTGCGCGGACGACGCGCTGGAGCTTGATCCGGCGCTGGCCGACGACGATGTGGCGATCGCCCTGCTGGTGCTGCTCCATAATCAGGGCAGCATCGCGTTCGAGGATGAGGAGGACGACGCGTGGGACGACTGATCCTCCTCAACAAGCCCTATGGCGTGCTGTGCCAGTTCAGCGACGAGCGCACCGGCCCGCCGCGCCCGACCCTGGCCGATTATGTCGACCAGCCCGGCGTCTATCCCGCCGGCCGGCTCGACCTCGACAGCGAGGGGCTGTTGCTGCTGACCGATGATGGCCGGTTGCAGGCGCGCATCGCCGACCCGCGCTTCAAGATGCCCAAAACCTATCTGGTCCAGGTGGAGGGCGACCCCGACGATGCGCCGCTGGCGGCGCTGCGGCGCGGCGTGCAACTGAAGGACGGCATGACCCTGCCGGCGGAGGTCGAGCGGATCGACGATCCCGCGCTGTGGCCGCGCGACCCGCCGGTGCGCTTCCGCAAGAGCGTGCCCGATTGCTGGCTGCGCCTCACCATCCGCGAAGGCCGCAATCGCCAGGTCCGCCGCATGACCGCGGCGGTCGGCCTGCCGACCCTGCGCCTGGTCCGCTGGCGCATTGGCGACTGGACGATCGACGACATTGCGCCGGGCACATGGCGGGAGGCGCCGGCGATCCTGCGCCAGGGCAGATAGAGAACGCCTCTCCCGAAGTTCACAGTGTAAACGGGCTTTTAGGGCCTTTTGCGCCGGTTTTGCCTCTGCGACGCGCCGGTCACGCGCGGGAAACGCGTCACCTCCAACAGGGGGCGGGTCCGCGCACCGCGCCCGGATCGCCCCCGCCGCGCGCCGCCGAAGCGACGCCCACGCACCGGTTGCGCGCCGGGCAGGCGCCGGATGGAGAAGGTGGGTTGGTGAGGAACAGCGCTGTCGCATCGCCAAGGGTAGACCAGAGACAGGGCGAATAGGAAAGCGGTGGGCGATGACGGCCACGCGCGCGACCGGATCGCGTCCGGCGCGACATTGCTGGGGATGAGCGGAAGCGACTATCTCCCGTCATTGATGGCTGACGGCCCAATGCTGCCCTCTCCATCGTCGTCATCCCGGACTTGATCCGGGATCCATTCAGCAATCCCTATCTGGCGCAGTGCAGAATGGATCCTGACTGTCGTCAGGATGACGCCTGTGGGGATTGGCAGGCTTCGAGCAGAAGCGGCTGTTCCCTACTCCCCTCCCTTCCAGGGAGGGGCCGGGGGTGGGTGCGCTGCGTAGCGGCGGTCTACGATCGATAGGGCAGAAGCTCGCTACGCTCGCAACCCACCCCAACCCCTCCCTGGAAGGGAGGGGCTATGCCTTGTTCCAACCCCCTATCACCCCTCCCGTTCGCGCGCCTTGACCTTGCGGACCTCGGCGAGTTGGCCCATCAAAATCGTCAGCGCATCGCGCTCCGTCTGTGGCAGATCCCTGGTCTCGAAATGGCGGATCAGCACTTCGAGCGCATCGCCGATCCGGCCGATCTGCCGGCCATAGCTGCCGACCTCGTTCAGCACCGTGCGCTCTATGTCGGGGCGTGCCGTCTGGCCGAGCGCGATATTGATGAGGCCGACCTGACCACCGCTCTGCGTCCAGGTCAGGGGATTGATCGCCTGCCACAGTCGTTCGGGGGCCAAAGCCATGCTGAAGGGGGCCACACTAAAGGGTTCCATGCCGTGCTCCTTGTCGGGGAAGGATGACGGAGGCGAAGCCTGCCATGGGCGCCGCATCGGGGCAAGATGCTGTCCTACAGCAGCCCGCTTTGCTATTCTTGCCACCCGGTTCCCGACTTTTCGATAGGATCGGCGGGGCGCAAGAAAATGTCAGAATGTGCGGGAAATATGCGAAGTTAAGCGGATCATCTCCAACAAGGGGCGCTTTTGCGTGGCCGGCCGGATGGTCGCGCCACTGGATTGCCGCCCGTCATGCCCTAAATAGCGACAAATGCCCCCAGCCACGCCCGATTCCACGCCCCTTCCGCCCGCCTGGGCCACGCTGCGGCGCTTCATCCCCTATCTCTGGCCGGCCGATGCGCCGGCGCTGCGTCGCCGCGTCGCGGTGGCGCTGGCGCTGGTCGCGCTGGCCAAGGTCGTCACCCTCTCCATGCCCTTTGCCTATAAGGGCGCGATCGACCGGATGGCGCCGGGGCTGGAACCGGCCGCCGGCCTCGCCATGGCGCTGGTCGTCGCCTATGCCGGCGCGCGCTTTGGCGGCGTGTTGTTCGACAATCTGCGCAACGCCATTTTCGAGAAGGTCGGGCAGGAAGCGGGCCGGCGCCTGGCCGACGACGTCTTCGTCCATCTCCACCGCCTGTCGCTGCGCTTCCATCTCGACCGGCGCACCGGCGCCGTCACCAAGATCGTCGAGCGCGGCACGAAAAGCATCGACACGATGCTCTATTTCCTGCTGTTCAACATCGCGCCGACGGTGCTGGAACTGCTTGCCGTCTGCGCCATCTTCCTGGTGAAGTTCGGCCCCGGCCTGGTCGCCGCGACGCTGGTCATGGTCGCCCTCTATATCTGGTTCACCCGGCTCGTCACCGAATGGCGCAACCAGCTGCGCCGCGACATGGTGGACATGGACACCAGCGCCGTCGCCCATGCCGTCGACAGCCTGCTGAATTTCGAGACGGTCAAATATTTCGGTGCGGAGGAGCGCGAGGCGCGGCGCTACGGCACCGCCATGCGCCGCTATGCCAAGGCGGCGGTAAAATCGGAAAACAGCCTCGCCTGGCTCAATATCGGCCAGTCGCTGATCACCAACCTGATGATGGGCGGAGCGATGGCCTATACCGTCTGGGGCTGGAGCCGGGGGCAATTCTCGACCGGCGACGTGGTGCTGGTGAATACGCTGTTGTCGCAGCTGTTCCGCCCGCTCGACCTGCTCGGCATGGTCTATCGCACCATCCGCCAGGGCCTGATCGACATGGAGGCGATGTACAAGCTGATCGATACCGAGACGGAGGTGGCGGACGCGCCCGGCGCCCCGGCGCTGCAGGTGGCGGGCGGCGCGGTTCGCTTCGACGCTGTCCGCTTCGGTTATGATCCCGAGCGCGAAATCCTCCATGGCGTCAGCTTCGCGGTGCCGGCGGGCAAGACGCTCGCCATCGTCGGCCCATCGGGCGCGGGCAAGTCGACCATCGCCCGCATCCTGTTCCGCTTCTACGATATCCAGGGCGGCACCGTGTCGATCGACGGGCAGGATATCGCCGCCGTGACGCAGGCATCGCTGCGCGCCGCGATCGGCATCGTGCCGCAGGACATGGTCCTGTTCAACGACACGGTCGGCTATAATATCGGCTATGGCCGCGAAGGCGCGCGCCAGGATGAAATCGAGGCCGCAGCCAAGGCGGCGTCGATCCATGATTTCATCATGAGCCTGCCCCAGGGCTATGACACCCGCGTCGGCGAGCGTGGCCTCAAGCTGTCGGGCGGCGAGAAACAGCGCGTCGCCATCGCCCGCACCCTGCTGAAAGACCCACCGCTACTGGTGCTGGACGAAGCGACCAGCGCGCTCGACAGTCGCACCGAGACCGAAATCCAGACCGTGCTGCGCGACATCAGCCGCAAGCGCACGACATTGGTGGTGGCCCATCGCCTGTCGACCGTGGTCGATGCCGACGAGATCATCGTGCTGGACGGCGGCCGCATCGTCGAGCGTGGCCGCCATGCCGATCTGGTCCGCGCCGACGGTCTCTACGCCACCATGTGGGCGCGCCAGGCGACCGAACGCGACGACATGCCCGAAGAGCCGGGGATCGAGGACATGTTCGAGGTCGCCCCGCAATAAATGGTCAGCACTCGCTGATCTGCGCCAGGGGATCGAGCCGGGCCTGCCAGCCCAGCCGGTCCAGTTCGGGCGTGTCGGCGACCGCTTCGGGATGGCCCAGGCACAGCAGGGCGGCGAAGGTCCAGTCGTCGGGCACCGCCAGCGTCCGCGCGACGAAGGCCGGGTCGAGGATCGACACCCAGCCGAGCGCCAGCCCACGCGCCCGTGCGGCCAGCCACAGCGTGTGGATCGCCAGCACCACCGAATGGAGGCGGGTCTGCGGCATGGTCGCCGCGCCCAGCCCCGCGCCGGCCGATGTCGCATCGTCGCAGAAGACCGCGATGATCTCCGGCGCCTCGCCCAGCCCGTGCAGCTTCAGCGCGCGATAGGCATCATGCCGGGTCGCGTCGGCGATCTGGCTGGTGGCGCGCTCGCGTTCGGCATCGACATGATCGGCCAATGCCGCGCGCAGCGCCGGCGTCCTTACCCGGACGAAGCGCCAAGGCTGGCTGTTGCCGACCGAGGGCGCCAGTTGCGCCAGCGTCAGCAGTTCCAGCACCATCGCCTCGTCCAGCGGATCGGTGCGGAAATGGCGCACATCGCGGCGCCAGGTGAGCAACTCCGTCAGCGTCACGCAGAAATCGGGATTAAAGGCCTGCATCAATATTCGATGCCGGCCTGCGCCTTCACCCCGCTGCGGAAGGGATGCTTGATCATGGTCATTTCGGTTACCAGATCGGCCGCCTCGATCAGCGCCTCAGGCGCGTTGCGGCCGGTGACGACGACATGTTTCATCGCGTCCTTGCCGGTCAACACCGACAGCACCTCGTCCAGCGGCAGATAATCGTAGCGCAGCACGATGTTGAGTTCATCGGCCAGCACCAGGGCATAATCGGGGTCGGCGACCATGCGCTTCACCTCGTCCCACGCCTCGCGCGCCAGCGCGATGTCGCGACTGCGATCCTGGGTGTTCCAGGTGAAGCCCTCGCCCATCGGCTTGAACTCGACCTGTGCGGGAAAGGCATCGAACACCGCCTTTTCGCCGGTGGTCATCGCGCCTTTTACGAACTGGACCACGCCGACCTTCTTGCCATGACCGATCATGCGCACGACCATGCCCAGCGCCGCCGTGGTCTTGCCCTTGCCCTTGCCGGTATGGACGATCAGCAGGCCCTTTTCCTGGGTCTTGGTCGCCATGATCTTGTCATGGGCGGCCTGCTTCTTCTTCATCTTTTCCGCATGCTGTTCGTCGGTGCGTTCGACCATCATCACTCTCCTGCAAGCTGGGCGAGCAGCATGCCCGCGCTGTTCGATCTGGGTTTCCACAGGCCGCGTTCTAGCGCCTCGGCCAGCCGGGCGGCGGTCTCGCGCAGGGCGGCGGGATTGGCGTCGGCCATGAAGGCGCGCACGGCCTCATCCTCGATGAAGGCAGCATGGACGGCGTCGAAATGATGGTCGCGTACCGCATGGGTGGTGGCGGCGAAGGCGAAGAGATAGTCGACCGAGGCGGCGATCTCGAACGCGCCCTTATAGCCATGGCGCATGACGCCAGCGATCCATTTGGGGTTGGTGACGCGGGCGCGCACGATGCGGCCGATCTCATCCTCCAGCGTGCGGATCACCGGCCGCTCCGGGCGGCTATGGTCGTTATGATAGATGAGCGGCCGGGTGCCTTTCAGATGTTCGATGGCGGCGGCGATGCCTCCTTCGAACTGATAATAATCGTCGCTGTCGAGCAGGTCATGCTCGCGATTATCCTGGTTCTGGACAACCGCGTCGGCCTGGGCCAGGCGGGTGGCGAACAGGCTGCGTTCGCTGTCGCCCTCCACCCCCGCGCCATAGGCATAGCCGCCCCAGTCGAGATAGACGTTCGCCAGATCGGCGCGGCTGTGCCAGATCTTCTCGTCGATCATCGCCTGCAGTCCCGCGCCATAGGCGCCGGGTTTCGATCCGAACACGCGGGCACCAGCGCGGCGCGCGGCCTCCGCCGCATCGGCACCATCCGCCACCAGCGCTGCCTGTTCGGCACGATGCCGGGCGGCGGCGGGATTATCCTCGTCCGGCTCATCCAGCGCCATCACCGCACGGGCGGCGCTGTCGATCAGGTCGATCTGTTCGGGGAAGGCGTCGCGGAAGAAGCCGGAGACGCGCAACGTCACGTCCACGCGCGGTCGGCCCAACTCGGCCAGGGTCATCATATCGAAGCCGACGACCCGCCCCGAACTCCATTCCCAGCGCGGCCGCACCCCCATCAGCGCCAGTGCCTGCGCAATATCATCGCCGCCGGTGCGCATGTTCGCCGTGCCCCAGGCGGACAGGGCGATGGCGCGGGGATAGTCGCCCTCGCGCTGGAGATAATCGTCGACCAGCAATTGCGCCGATCTCTGCCCCAGATCCCAGGCGACGGCGGTCGGCACCGCGCGGGTATCGACCGAAAAGAAATTGCGTCCGGTCGGCAGCACGTCGGGCCGGCCGCGCGTCGGCGCGCCCGAAGGTCCGGGCAGCACGAACCGTCCGTCAAGCCCGGCCAGCAGCGCCGCCGCCTCACGCGGGCCACAGGCGTCGACGCGCGGCGCCAGATCATCCGCGATCGCCGCCAGTACCGCGGCGCTGGCCGGGCCGACCGACGCCGCGCCATCGACCAGCGCCGCCGCCAGCAGTTCCAGCCGCTCGACCATGTCGCCATGGGTGCGCCAGGCATCTGTGGATAAGTCCGCCAATGCCGCCGGACGCGCCCCCTGCCACGGCGCCCCCAGCACGCAATCGAGCGGATCGAAGCCGAGCCTCAGATCATCGGCCAGCGCGCGCAGCAAGGACGCCTGCCCCGGATGATCGAGCCCGCGCGGCGTGCGCGCCAGCGCGATCAGCAGATCGCGGCGCAGCCGCCCCTGCGGCGAGGCGGTGAAGACATGCAGCCCGTCGCGGATCTGCAATTCCTTCAGCTCGCACAGATAATTGTCGATCGCGGCAAGCGCGTCGTCATCGTCGCCAGCGGCCCCCGCATCCTTGTCCAGCCCCTGGCTGCGGGCGAGGTCGATGATATCGCGGCGCAGCCGGTCGAGCCGGCGCGGGTCCATGCCGGCGGCAAGATAATATTCGTCCACCAGCGCTTCCAGCTGCTTGAGCGGCCCATAGCTTTCCGCCCGCGTCAGCGGCGGGGTCAGATGGTCGAGGATGACGGCGCCGATGCGGCGCTTGGCCTGTGTCCCCTCGCCCGGATCATTGACGATGAAGGGATAGAGTTGCGGCACCGGCCCGGCGCAGATTTCGGGGAAGCAATCGGCCGAGAGCGACACCGCCTTGCCCGGCAGCCATTCCAGATTGCCATGCTTGCCGACATGGACCAGCGCCTGCGCGCCGAAGTCCTGCGCCAGCCAGACATGGAAGGCGAGATAGGCGTGGGGCGGCGGCAGCGCGGGGTCATGATAGCTGCTCTTGGGATCGATATTATAGCCGCGCGCCGGCTGCACCGCGATCGCGACATGACCGAAGCGATGGACGGCGAGGCAAAAGGCGCCGTCGCGCACGAAGGGATCGGCCTCGGGCGCGCCCCAGCGATCGACCATGGCGTCCCGCGCGCTGTCCGGCAGAGCGGCAAGGGCGGCGCGATAGGCATCGAGCGACAGGCTGACCTCGCCCGGTCGGTCGATCGACGCCCGGTCATTGGTGACGCCGCCGGTCATCAGCCGCATCAGTGCAGCGCCATCGCGCGGGGCGTCGCCGATCGCATAGCCGGCCTCGCCCAATTTGCGCAGGATCGCGGCGGCGCTGGCCGGCGTGTCGAGGCCGACGCCATTGCCGATCCGCCCATCGCGATTGGGATAATTGGCCAGCACCAGCGCGACCCGGCGCTCGGCCGGCGCGGTGCGGCGCAGCGCCGCCCAGTTGCGCGCCAGATCGGCGACGAAGGCGACCCGGTCGGGTGCCACGCGTGGCACGATGATGCCGCACTGGGTTCGCGCGTCGAACCGTTCGGCCGCCTTGAAGGCGACGGCGCGGGTGAAGAGGCGCCCGTCCACTTCGGGCAGGGCGACATTCATCGCCAGGTCGCGCGGACCAAGGCCACGGGCGGACCCGCGCCAGCTGCCTTCCTCGACCCCGGCAAAGGCGGTCTGCAGGATCGGGCAATCGGCCTGCTCCAATATGCCCGGCACGCGCGGTTCGGACGAAGAGGAGGCGGCGAAGCTCGTCGCATTGACGATGATGTCGGGCGCGATGTCGGCCAGCAGCCCGCCGAGCCAGTCGCGCACGAAGGGTTCGCGCAGCGCGCGGACATGGACGGCGGCGACATTGAAGCCGCGCGCGCCAAGCGCTGCGACCATCGCATCGACCGCGCTCAGCGTGCCGGCCACCACCAAGGCGCGATAGAAGATCAGCAGCGCCACCGGCCGCCCCTCGACCCAGGTCGCGCGCAATTCGGCCACGCCGGGTCGGTCATGGCCGGGCAGATAGAGGCCCGCGTCGGCGATCGGCAGCGGATGGTCTGGCTCGCCCGCATCCGCGCCGATCAGCCGCGCGGCGCAGCGCAGGAAGGACAAAGCATTGGCGGTGCCGCCCTGGCGCAGATAGTCCCGCAACTGCTCGCGCATCGCCGCCGGCACGGTGGAAGCACGATCCAGCGCCGGATCGCCCTCCCGCCCGTCGGCGATCGCGGCGAAGGCGATGCCCCGCTCGCGCGCGACCTGCGCAATCTCGTCCACGCCATAGGGCCAGTAGCTCTTGCCACCGAGCAGGATGACGCAGACGAAGCGCGCCTTGGCGATCACCTTCTCGACATAGAGGTCGACCGAATAGGGATGTTTGAGCTGCAGCAGATTGGCCAGCCGCACGCTCGGCGCGTCATCGGGCAGGCGCGCGGCGGCAGCGGCGAAACAGGCCAGGTCGCTGTCCGCCACGGTCAGGATGACGATGTCGCCGGGCGGCTGATCGAGGTCGATCGCCTCCTCGCCGTCGCTGATCGTTCCCGGCGTGGCGGACAGAAGATGCATCAGCCGAGCACGGCCTGGATGTCGGCCTCGATCGCGGCGCGGTCCAGCCCCTTCTGGCCGATCACCACCAGCTGGGTGCGGCGCGCTTCCTGCGGCTGCCAGGGATGGTCGAAGAAATGCTGGATGCGCGGGCCAACCGCCTGCACGACGAGGCGCATCGGCTTGCCCGCGACCGCGACCATGCCCTTGATGCGCAGCACGTCATGGGTGGCGATCAGCGCGGACAGCGCCTCCACCAGCGTATCGGGATCGGCAACGGCATCGCCGCCGACGACGAAGCTGTCGAAATCATCATGGTCATGATCCTCACCCTCCGCCTCATGGTGCGAGGGCCGGGCGTCGAGATCATCCTCCGCCGCCGCGACGATGCCCAGCAGCGCGCCGATATCGACCGCACCATGGGCAGCGCGGACGATCTTCACGCCGGGCCGCGTTTCGGCATCGACCTGCGCCTCGACCGCGGCCAGCGTGTCGGCATCGACCAGGTCGCTCTTGTTCAGCACCACCATGTCGGCGCAGGCGAGCTGATCCTCGAACAATTCCTCCAGCGGGCTGTCATGGTCCAGATTGGGGTCGGCGGCGCGCGCCGCGGCCAGGGCGGCCTCGTCCGTGGCAAAACGGCCGGCGGCGACCGCATCGGCGTCGATCAGCGCGACGACGCCGTCCACCGTGGCGCGGGTGCGGATGTCGGGCCACTGGAACGCCTTGAC
This sequence comes from Sphingobium sp. L-44, assembly GCF_056859495.1. Taxonomy (NCBI): domain Bacteria; kingdom Pseudomonadati; phylum Pseudomonadota; class Alphaproteobacteria; order Sphingomonadales; family Sphingobiaceae; genus Sphingobium; species Sphingobium sp. L-44. The sequence continues at coordinate 63,478 of NZ_JBSXOQ010000096.1, forward strand.
CAGCGGCTTGGGCAGGGCCAGGCCCGAGGTTTCGATGATGATATGGTCGGGCGGGCTCGGCCGGTCGAGCAGCGCGGTCATGGTCGGCAGGAAATCGTCGGCCACGGTGCAGCAGATGCAGCCATTGGCCAGCTCGACAATATCCTCTTCGGGGCAGGCGGCGTCGTTGCAGCCCTTCACCAGTTCGCCGTCGACGCCGACATCGCCAAATTCGTTGATGATGAGGGCGAGCCGGCGCCCCTTCGCATTTTCCAGCAGATGGCGGATCAGCGTGGTCTTGCCCGCGCCCAGGAAGCCGGTGATGACGGTGGTCGGAATCTTGGCAGATGCAGTGTTGGCCATGACAAATACTCGCGCGCCGGAGCAACCGGGGCGGGAGCGAACCGGGCGCGCGCGCACGGCCGGCCAGCATCGCGGACGGGCGCTTGTTCGCCCGCAGATGCGTGACCGCGCGGCTCCAGCCGCCAACCTGTCGCTCAGACGGAACACCGTGCCCCGGCCATCCCCTGGACCAAAGCAAGAGCGACCTAAACGCCGGCAGGTCTCCTGGCTTGCGGGTCATAGCGGGAGGAACGGCCTTCCCAGGCCTCGCAGGATTTAGCGTCCGGCCCAGTGGCTGCCCTCCCGGCTGGGGAGGGCGCTGTTCATCACGCTCGCCGCTCACAGTTGCAGGGACAGCTGCGGACTTGGATGCCATGGCATCCGCACCGCCTTCCCATTTTAAGCCCCCGTGGGGGCACCGGCGCGATCATGTCGGGACGATGCGAAGCGCCGTCCCTGGGCCGGTTCCTAGTCGCTTTGGGCAGCGGTGACAATCCAGCCATCGGCGATGGCGAGTGGCCAGGGCGTAAGGCGCTGACCGACGCACGGCCCGCCGACGCAGACACCATCGTCGCGGCGGAAAATGGCGCCGTGCCAGCTACAGCGGATATGGCTGCCATCCGGGGTCAGATAATCGTCCAGCTGCTGCGCCAGCGGCAGGCCGGCATGGGGGCATTGGTCGACATAGCCGGCGACATGATCGCCGGTGCGCACGGCAAAGCCATGGAAGCGGCCGGCGCGCATCTGCAGCACGAAATTGCGCGCCTTGCAGTCGGCGATCTGGTCGATCGGGCAAAGGCGCACACCCGCCGGCGTCGCGAACAGGCGCGTGTCGGTGTCGCTCATGCGTCGGCGTCGGGCTGGCGATCGGGGTGCGCGGCGGCAAAGGCGGGGAGCGCGCATGCCGCCGCGTCCACGGCGCACAGCCGCGGAAAGGGCGTCAGGTCGACGCCGAAGCGCCGGGCATTGTAGAGTTGGGGCACGATATGGCAGTCGGCGAAGCTGGGGCCGTCGCCGAAGGCATGGGTGCCGCCATGACGCGCAACCAGCGTTTCGAGCGCAGCAAATCCCTCGCCGATCCAGCGGGCGATCCAGGCGCGGACCTGATCCTCGCTGGCATCGAAGTCCTGCCGCAGCGCCTGCAACACGCGCAGATTGCCGAGCGGATGAATGTCGCAGGCGATGATGGCGGCCATGGCGCGGACGATCGCCGCCTCGCCGGGGTCGGCGGGCAGCAAGGACGGCTGCGGCCAGCGTGCCTCGATCCATTCGAGGATCGCGCCGCTCTGCGTCAGCACGCTGTCGCCCGCGACCAGCGCGGGCACCAGCCCCTGCGGCGCCAGCGCCCGATAGTCGGGTGCGCGCTGCGCGCCACTGCGCAGGTCATGGTTGACCTGTGCATAGTCGACGCCCTTCAGGGCCAGCGCAATCCGCACGCGATAGCTCGCGCTCGATCGCCAATAGCCATGAAGGGTAAGGTCGCTCATCGCGCCGGCACGATCATCGCGCGGCATTCGCCAAAGCCGATCGACACATGGCCGGGGGCGGACGCGGTGGCGCGCAATGTCACCTCGTCGCCATCCTCCAGGAAGCAGCGCGTCTCGCCCGACGGCAGGCTGATCGGCTCGCGCCCGCCGCTGCTGATCTCCATCAGGCTGCCATAGCCCTCGCGCGTCGGGGCGGAGATGGTGCCGCTGCCGAGCAGATCGCCGGGCATCAGGTTGCAGCCATTGGAGGCATGATGGGTGACGATCTGGCTGACGGTCCAGTACATGTTGCTGGCCGGCCCCTGGCTCAGCCGCATCGGCGGCTGGCCTGCGTCGCGCATCGCCTGGGTGGAGAGATAGACTTCCAGCGTCAGCGCAAGCGCGCCATGGGCCTGGTCGTCGGCATCGCTGAGGTAAGGCAACGGCGCGGGATCGCCCTGCGGCCGGGGCGGCTGGGCGATGCGGAACGGCGCCAGCGCCTCGGGCGTCACCACCCAGGGCGAAATGGTCGAATGGAAATTCTTGGCCAGGAAGGGCCCGAGCGGCTGATATTCCCACGCCTGGAAATCGCGCGCCGACCAGTCGTTGAGCAGGCAGAAGCCGGCGACATGATCCGCCGCCTCGCTGATGGGGATCGGGCTGCCCAGATCATTGCCGGCGCCGATCCACACGCCCAGTTCCAGCTCATAGTCGAGCCGGGCAGTCGGGCCGACCACAGGCACTTCGGCCGCGGGCGGCTTGCGCTGGCCGCGCGGACGGACCAGCGGCGCGCCCGACGGGCGGATCGAGGACGCCCGGCCATGATAGCCGATCGGCACATATTTATAATTGGGCAGCAGCGGATTGTCGGGCCGGAACTGGCGGCCGATATTGTTGGCGTGATGGATGCCGACATAGAAGTCGCTATAGTCGCCGATCCGCGCCGGCAGGTGCAGCGTGCAGTCCACCGCCCGGTGCAGCAGCGGCTCGACCGCCGGGCGATGGGCCGGGTCCGACAGCATCGCGCTGATCCGGCGGCGCAGGGCGACCCGTTCGGTCACCGGCAGCGCCATCAGCGCATTGAGCTGGTCTTCCAGCAGCGGCGCGCAATCGATCAGCCCGGCGCGAACGCAACCGGCCAGGTCCAATATCGCGTCGCCGATCGCGACACCGGCGCGGGGCGAAGCTCCTGCGGGCGAAAGTAGCCCATAAGGCAGATTCTGGATCGGAAAGTCGCCATGATCCTGCGCGCTCGCAACCCAGCTGGTGCGGGCGGGATCATGGGTCTCGTCTATGTGCCAATAGCTCATGGGGTCTCGTTCATCGGGGGAAGCTGGGCCTTGCGGAAGCCGGACCAGCATTCATCATAATCGGGTTGCAGTAGCGGGCTTTCCATCGCCCAGCGCGTCGGGCGCAGCACCATGCGGCTTTCGAACATGAAGGCCATGGTGTCGGCGATGCGCTGGGGCGCCAGGTCGGCGGCGATCGCCTTGTCATAACTCGCCCGGTCGGGGCCATGGCCGGCCATGCCATTATGCAGCGACGCGCCGCCGGGCGCGAAACCGCCCGCCTTGGCATCATATTCGCCCTGGATCAGCCCCATCAGCTCGCTCATCACATTGCGGTGGAACCAGGGCGGCCGGAATGTGTCCTCCGCCACCATCCAGCGCGGCGGGAAGATGACGAAATCGATATTGGCGGTGCCCGGCGTCTCGCTCGGGGAGGTCAGCACCGTGAAGATCGAGGGATCGGGATGGTCGAAACTGACCGTGTTGATCGTGTTGAAGCGGGTGAGGTCATAGCGCAGCGGGGCGAGGTTGCCGTGCCAGGCGACGACGTCGAACGGGCTGTGATCCAGCGTGGTTGTCCACAGCCGTCCCATATATTTCTGCACCAGCGCATAGGGCCGCTCGACATCCTCGAATGCCGCGACCGGCGCCTCGAAATCGCGCGGGTTGGCCAGGCCGTTGGCGCCGATCGGCCCCAGATCGGGCAGGCGGAAGGGCGCGCCGTAATTTTCGCAGACATAGCCGCGCGCGGCGCCCTCGGTCAGTTCGACCCGGAAGCGGACACCGCGCGGGATCAGCGCGACCTGCAACGGCGCGACGGTGATCACGCCCAGTTCGGTGACGATACGCAGCGCCCCCTGCTGCGGCACGATCAGCATCTCGCCATCGGCGCAGACGAAGGCGCGGTCGACCATCGAGGCGGTCGCGGCATAGAGATGCACGGCGCAACCCTGGCCCGCCGCGACATTGCCATTGCCGGCATAGCTGGTGAGGCCGTCGATGAAGTCGACGTCACGCTCAGGCAATGGCAGCGGGTTCCAGCGAAGCCGGTTGGGCGATGGCGGCACCTCGTCAAATGGCGCGCTGCGCAGCAAGGCTGCAGCATCATAAGGCGCGAAGGGTGGATGCGATGCCGCCGGCCGCATGCGATAGAGCCAGCTGCGCCTGTTCTCCGCCCGTGGCGCGGTGAAGGCGGTGCCCGACAATTGCTCGGCATAGAGGCCATAGGGCAGGCGCTGGGGCGAATTGCGCCCCACCGGCAGCGCGCCGGCCACCGCCTCGGTCGAAAAATGATTGCCGAAGCCGCTCATCATCCGGGGCGGCGCGTCACTCATCGACGGTGATCACGCCGCGACGGATCTGGTCCAGCTCGATCGATTCATAGAGCGCCTGGAAATTGCCATTGCCAAAGCCTTCATTGCCCTTGCGCTGGATGATCTCGAAGAAGATCGGGCCGAACATCGTCTCGGTAAAGATCTGCAGCAAGATGCCCTCCTCGCCGACATTGCCGTCGATCAGAATGCGGTTGCGCTTCAGACGTTCCAGATCCTCGCCATGACCCGGCACGCGCTGGTCGACCAGCTCATAATAGGTCTCGATCGTGTCCTGCAGCCGCACCCCGCGGGCGCGCAGCCGCTCGACCGTGTCATAGATATTGGCGGTAGTGAGCGCGATATGCTGGATGCCCTCGCCATTATAGTCGCGGATGAACTCCTCGATCTGGCTCTTGTCGTCCTGGCTCTCGTTCAGGGGAATGCGGATCGCCTTGTCCGGGGCAATCATCGCCTGGCTGAACAGGCCGGTCGCCTTGCCCTTGATATCGAAATATTTCTGTTCCTCGAAGCCGAAGAGGGTGCGGTAGAATTCGCTCCACACCCGCATCTGGCCACGCTTCACATTGTGGGTCAGATGGTCGAGCAGGTCGAGGCCGACATTGTTGCGCGCTTCCGCTTCCCGCCAGCCGGGGAACTCGGCCCAGTCGGCATAGGGATCGCCGCCATCGGGCATGAAATAGAGATAGGAGCCGCCAATCCCCTGGATCACGGTATCATTCTCGTCCGTCGGCTTGCCGCCATGCTCAAGCGCCCAGCGCAACGCGGCATCGGGATCGGCAACGCGAAAGGCCATGGCGCTGGCCGAGGGGCCATGTTCGCCACGGAACGCGGCGACCCGCCCGGCATCGTCGCGATTGAGCATCAGGTTGATCCGCCCCTGCTTGTAGCGGGTGATGTTCTTGGTCGGGTGGCGATGGGTCGCGGTGAAGCCCAGCTGCTCGAACTGGGCAGCCATCTTCTCGGGCTCGGGCGAGGTGAATTCGACGAACTCGAAGCCGTTGAGGCCCAGCGGGTTGGCGGGATCGTTGGTCATGAAGAAGTCCTCAGGCAGAAGGCAGATGCGGCGAAAGGCCGGCGACGAAGGCGGGGATGGTGTCGAGCCGCAGCCCGGCGATGTTGATGCGGCCATTGCCAGCCATGTAGATGCCATGGTCGGCGCGCATCGCGGCGACGGCGGCTGGCGTGACCGTCAGCATCGCGAACATGCCGCGCTGGCCGGCAATGGCGGCGAGCTGCGGATGGGCCGCCGCCAGCGCGGCGCGCAGCGCATTGATGCGGGTGCGCATCTGGTCCAGCTCGCTCGTCCATTCGGCGCGCATCGCCGGCCGTTCCAATATGGTGCGCACGATCGCCGCGCCATGATCGGGCGGCATCGACCAGATGCCGCGCGCCAGCGCGACGATGTTGGAAAAGGCGAGCATGGTCAGCGCGGCATTCGCCCCCTGCACCCACAGCGCCCCCACCCGCTCGCGATAGAGGCCGAAATTCTTGTCGCAGCTATAGGCGACCAGCGCATCGGGCACGGCCGCCAACATCTGGCGGGTTGCGGCGGCATCCGCCTCCAGCCCGTCGCCCAGCCCCTGATAGGCGAGGTCGATGAACGGGATCAGGCCGCGCGCCGCGCACAGATCGGCGATCGCCGCCCATTGTTCGGCGCTGAAATCGACGCCGGTCGGATTGTGGCAGCAGCCATGGAGCAGCAGCACGTCGCCGGCCTGCGCCGCGGCCAGATCGGTCCGCATTGCGTCGAAATCGACTGCGCCGGCACCATCCAGAAAGCGGTGTGACGCCAGCGTCAGCCCGGCCTCGCGAAAGATCGGCGCATGATTGGGCCAGGTCGGATCGCCGATCCACACGGTGGCGCCGGGGCGGGCGCGGGCGATGAGGTCCGCGCCGAGCCGCAGCGCGCCGGTGCCGCCCGGCGTCTGCACCCCGGCGATCCGGTCGGACCCCGCCAGCGGGCCAAAGACGATGGCGGCGAGCAGTTCGACAAAGCCCGTGTCACCCTCCGGCCCGAGATAGGATTTGCTGCCCTGTTCGGCCAGCAGCACCGCTTCGGCCGCCTTCACCGCGCGCATCACCGGGGTCGCGCCCGCCTCGTCGCGATAGACGCCGACGCCCAGGTCAATCTTGTCGGCGCGCGGATCGGCGCGATATTGCGCGATCAGCCCCAGCAGCGCGTCGGGCGCCTGGCGATCGAGCGCACCGAACAGGGACCGGCCGGGCGCCGGGGCAAGAAGGGTCGTGTCTGTCATAGAACCTCAGGAGCGCGGGCACGGGCATAGGCCTGGGTGCCACGGGTGTAGATGATGTCGGTGTCGGTGATCGCGTCGGTCGCGAAATCGGGCTGTCCTGCCAGCTCCGCATAAAGCGGGGCAAAGTCGGTCTCGACCGTCTGGCGCAGCAGATCCTCGAAACTGTCGATGACGAAATAGCTCTGCTGATAATCGTCGATCCGATAGCGGGTGCGCATCAGCCTCCTGAGATCGAAACCGAGGCGATGGGGTGAGGGATCGTCGAGCGCGAAGACGGATTCGCCATAGGAGGAGACGATGCCCGCGCCATAGAGGCGCAGCCCCTCGGGCCGGCGGATCAGGCCGAATTCGACCGTGTACCAGTAGAGCCGGGCCAGCCGCTCGATCGCGCCCAGATCGGCGGCGCGCAGGCCGCCTTGGCCATAGGCCTGCATATAGTCGGCAAAGACCGGGTTCGCGAGCAGCGGCACATGGCCGAAGACATCGTGGAAGATGTCCGGCTCCTGCAGATAGTCGATCTGCTCAGGCGTGCGGATGAAGCGGCCGGCGACGAAGCGGCGATTGGCCAGATGCTCGAAAAAGACCCCATCCGGCACCAGCCCCGGCACGGCCACCACCTGCCAGCCGGTCGCCTGCATCAGCCGATCGGACAATTCCTCGAAATTGGGGATGCCGGGGCGGTTGATGCGCAATATGTCGAGCCCGGCCATGAACTCGGGCACCACCCGGTCGGGCAGCATGGCGGACTGGCGCTCGAAAAGCGTGTCCCACATCGCGTGCTCGGCCGCGCTGTACCGGTCCCACGCCTGCGGGATCGTCCAGTCGGCCGCAGCGCCTGTGGGCGGATCAAGCTCCTCTACCATCACGCCAATCTCTCACAGAGTCGGCGTAATTGCCTTTCAATCGGGCAGGATTTATGAAGGATTTTGGGAAATCAATTCACGGATCGGCGATATCATGAACAAATCCGTCAATCTCGATGCGCTCGACCGCCGCATCGTCGCAGAGCTTCAGCGTGACGCCTCGCTCAGCAATGCGGACCTGGCCGAACGGGTCGGCAGCACCGCTCCCTCCTGCTGGCGACGGATCAGGGCGCTGGAGGAGATGGGCGTGCTCAAGGGCGCGGTGCGCCTCGCCGATGCGGAGAAGCTGGGCCACGCCGTCAACATCTTGTGCAGCGTGCGGATGAAGAGCCACACCAGCGAAAGCGTCGACGCCTTCCACGCCTTTGTCGAGGCGCATCCGCAGATCATGGAATGCTACCTCATGTCGGGCGAATGGGACTATCTGATGCGGGTCGTGGCCTCCGACGTCGCCGATTATGAGCATTTCCTGATGCGCAACCTGCTCAAACACCCCTCGGTCGGCGGCGCTTCCTCCCACTTCGCCTTGTCGGTGACGAAATTCACCACGGTGCTGCCGGTGGGGGAAGCGGGACGGTAGGAAGAAAGCGGCCGGAGCAATTGCTGCCCCGGCCGTCTTCCGATCTTCAGGCCATCAGCGCCTTGACCGCTTCGGCCACGCGCTCGGGCGAGACGATATAGGCGTCCTCCAGCACCTTGGCGAAGGGCACCGGCGACTTGGGCGCGCCCAGGCGCCGAACCGGGGCCTTGAGCTGACCGAACAGTTCCTCGGCAATGGTCGAGGCAATCTCGCCGCCCGGACCGAAATCGCGCACGGCTTCATGCACCACCAGCGCCCGGCCGGTCTTGGCGACCGAGGCCAGCACCGCTTCGCGATCCCAGGGGGATACGGTGCGCAGGTCGACTAGTTCGGCCGAAATGCCCGCCTCCGCCAAGGCCGGCAGCGCGGCCTGGCAGCGCAGTAGCTGCGACGACCAGGAGACGATGGTGATGTCGGTGCCTTCCTGCACGATCCGCGCCTTGCCCAGCGGGATCGGCGTCGCGACCTCATCCACCTCGCCCGGAATGAACAGGCTGCCGGCGGATTCAATGAAGATGCAGGGATCGGGATCCTGGATGCAGGAGAGCAGCAGCCCCTTGTAATCGGCCGGGGTCGAGGGCGCGACCACCTTGATGCCGGCGGTGTGAGCGAACCAGCCTTCCAGATGGTCGGCATGCTGGCCGGCGGTCTGCCAGCCCGCGCCGGTCAGGGTGCGGATGGTGATCGGCACCGTGCTCTGCCCGCCGGACATGAAGCGCAGCTTGGCGGCATGGTTGAAGATCATGTCCATGGCGACAGTGGTGAAGTTCATCAGCATGATCTCCGCCACCGGCTTGTAGCCGGCCAGCGCCGCGCCGATCGCCGCGCCGATGATCGCCTGTTCGGAAATCGGCGTCGATTTGACGCGATCGTCGCCGAAGCGGGTCGACAGGCCAGCGGTCGCGCCGGTGACACCACCGCCCTCGCGGTCGGCGACATCCTCGCCCAGCACCAGCACCTTGTCATCTTCCGCCATCGCCTGGGCGAGGGCCGAATTGACGGCCTGGAGCGAGTTCATCTTCTTGGCCGTCATGCGGGCATCTCCTGGGCAAACACATCGCGGCGCAGTTCGTCGACCGACGGCAGCGGGCTCGCCAGCCCGAATTCCTGGGCGTCCTCGACCTCGGCCTCGATCTTCGCCTGCATCTCGGCCAGCTGATCCTCGGTCGCGTGGCCCTGTGCCACCAGCCATGCCTTGAAGGCGGGCAGCGGGTCCTTGGCGATCGCCGCGGCCTTTTCCTCCTTGGTCATATATTTGTCGTCGTCGCCCAGGACGTGGCCCAGGAAACGGAAGGTCTTGCACTCCAGCAGGGTCGGCCCCTCGCCCTCGCGAGCGCGGGTGATCGCTTCATGCGCGGCGGCATACATGGCGAGCGGATCATTGCCGTCGACGGTATGGCCGGGCATGCCGTAGCCGATCGCGCGCTTGGCGATGAAGTCGACCGAGGTGCCATTCTCGTAGCGCGTATGTTCGGCAAAGCCGTTATTCTGGCACACGAAGATCACCGGCAGCTTCCACACCGACGCCAGGTTCAGCGCTTCGTGGAAGGCGCCGATATTCGACGCGCCATCGCCGAAATAGGCGATCGTCACCCGCTTCGAACCGTCGAGCTTCGCCGCCCAAGCGAGGCCATTGGCGATCGGCATGGAGGAACCGACGATACCGGTCGTCACCATCACCCCGGTTTCGGGATGGGTAAGGTGCATCGGTCCGCCCTTGCCCTTGCAAGTGCCATCGACGCGCCCGGCAATCTCTGCCCAGAGCGGGCGCAGCGGCATATCCTTGGCCACCATGTCGTGGATGCCGCGATAGATGGTGCAGATCTTGTCGTCGTCGGTCAGCAGCGACGAGATGGTCGCCGGGATCACTTCCTGCCCGCGCGCCGAATAATAGGGCATGACCAGCCGCCCCAGGCGGATGGTCTTGCGGATCGCGTCGTCATTGCGCTCGATCCGGATCATGCGGCGGTAGATGTCCACCAGCGCTTCCTGGCTCGGCGCCGGGGCGTTGCTCAACTCTGCCATGGGTTCCTCGATGGCTATGGAATGTGCCCCCTGCATTGGCCGTCGGGCATCGGGGGTCAACTCGCCCCGGCGATATGTAGCTCCGCGCCCCAAAAGGCGCGAAAATGCGTCGCTTTCCCGCGCGATTTCGCTCCACCGATATGCGGCCGGCGATGCTTGCAATGCGGTCCGATCGGCCCAAGCTGGCGGCAGGGAGAGCGCGCGATGACGAACATGCTGGCCGCCGTCGCCAGGGGCGGCGAAGGGATTGAGGGGATCGCGATCCACAGCGTGCCGATCCCGGTTGCGGGGCCGGGCGAGGCGCTGGTGCGGCTCAAGGCGGCGACGCTCAATTTCCGCGACCTGATCATCGCCCGCGGCATGATGGCGGGGCTTGCCAAGGAACCCGACTATGTCCCCCTGTCCTGCGCCACCGGCGAGGTGGTCGCGGTGGGCGAGGGCGTATCGCGCGTGAAGCCGGGCGACCGGGTCAACCCGATCTTCGCGCTGGGCTGGCTGGAGGGACGACAGCCGAGCATGGCGATGCTGGGCGGCAGCGCCGACGGCGTCGCGCGTCAATATGCGGTCTTTCCGGCCGAAAGCCTGTGCATCGTGCCGGATACGCTCGGCGATCTGGAGGCGGCGACGCTGACCTGCGCCGGCCTCACCGCCTGGAACGCGCTGTTCCTGCCCCGCCCGATCCAGCGGGGCGAATGGATATTGTGCCAGGGCACGGGCGGCGTATCGATCGCGGCGCTGCAATTGGCCAAGGCGGCCGGCGCCCATGTCGCGATCACCTCCTCCTCCGACGCCAAGCTGGCGCGCGCCCGCGCGCTGGGTGCCGACATCTGCATCAATTATCGGACCGATCCCGACTGGCCGGCGGCGATCCGCCAGGCGCTGGGCGGGCGTGGTGTCGACATCGTGGTCGATGTGGTCGGCGCCAGCCAGGTGGAAACCGCCGCATTGCTGCTCAACCCCGGCGGGGTGATCGCCGCGATCGGCATGCTGGGGTCCGACTTCAGCTGGCACCTTGCTGATGTCGGCGGCCATCCGGTCGCCCGTATCTCGGTCGGCAACCGCGCCGAGCATGAGGCCATGCTGGCCTTTTGCGCGCAGCATCGCATCCGGCCGGTGGTCGATGCGGTCTATGATCTCACCCGCCTGGCCGATGCCTGCCGCCATCTGGAAAGCGGCCAATTCTTCGGCAAGATCGGGATAAACCTACTCTAAATTCTGGAACGGACGCATGGACAAGAATGAAAAGGCGCGCGAGGCGGCCGAGCGCGTGCTGCAACTGGAGGCCGAACTGGAGGCGGAGGGCGATGCCCGGACCGGTGGCGACGAACTCGCCCATTCGCGCGCGGTGCTGCACCAATGGGTCGATACGGTGGTCGCGGTCGTGGCCTCGCCGGGGGTCGGCCGCGTGACCCTGATCCACGCCGATGGCGGCCAGACCAAGATCGCCTCGCCCAGCCTGCCCTTCCTGCTCTCACGCCCGGCCCGGTTCGATGCGCAGGATGAAAATTCTCCGCCCGACGCGGGTTGAAAGCCGCCCACGGCTTCCTATCTGTGAATGGTCCCGGCCAGCCCCCTCAGGCCGAGACATCTTACCAGGCCCCCGGCGCACTCCCCCCGCGTCGGGGGCAATGGTTTTCCGGGGCTATTCCCTTCCTTCGTTACTGATTGTCCAGCCCGGCCGCATGGCGCGCGGCGATATAGCCGAACACCATCGACGGCCCGATGCTGGCGCCCGCCGCGACATAGACATTGCCCATCACCGATGCGGTGGTGACGCCGGTGGCATAGAGGCCGGGGATCGGCGCGCCTGCGCCATCGACCACCCGCCCGCGTTCGTCGGTGACGACGCCGCCATAAGTGCTGACATCGCCCGGCACGACCGGCACGGCGTAGAAAGGCCCCTTCTCGATCGATCCCATGGAGCGTTCCGCGGAAAAGGGATCGCCGACGAAGCCGCAATTGTCATAGGCGCGCGCGCCGCGATCGAAATCCCCATCCTTGCCGGCGGCGACGAAGCCGTTCCAGCGCGCCACCGTCGCGGCCAGGGTGGCGGGATCGGCGCCGATGCTGGCCGCCAGCCCCTCGATCGTGTCGGCGCTGTGCAGATAGCCGCTTTCCACCCAGCCTTCGGGAATCGCCTTGTCGATGAAGCGGCCGGCGACGGCATAAAGTTCGACATATTGACGGTCCAAGATCGCCCAGCTCGGCACCGCCGGCACCACGGCGTTCCGCCGGACCATCGTTTCACAATACAGCTCGTAACTGCCCCCTTCGTTCATGAAGCGGGTGCCGCCCTGATCGACCAATATGGCGTGCGGCTTGCCGGTCATCGACTGGGCACCGGGCGCGACATAGCCCTTGTCCCAGCCGGGCGCGGGGGTGAGCTGATAGCCGACCATCTGATCCATCTGCGCCAGCCGGCCACCGATCCGCTCCAGTTCCTGCTGCATCTCGCCGGTATCGCCTTCGGGCGTCTGCGACCATTCGGTGCGGGTGCCGGGCATGTAGCGGTCGCGCATCGCCTGGTTGCGGGCAAAGCCGCCGGCATTGACCAGCACGCCCAGCCGCGCGCCGATCCGCCAGGGCTTGCCGTCCTTCACCGTGACCACGCCGGTGGCGATCCCCTCCTGCACGACGATCTCGCTTACCGGCGTATCGGTGCGGACATCGGCACCGGCGGCCAGCACGGCTTTCAGCATCCGTCCCTGCAACGCGGCGCCCGCCGTCGTATATTTGCGGCCCAGCAGCTTGTCGCGAATGGTGCGCAGCGCGATCTTGGCCATCAGCTTGCCCGATGCCCTGTTGGTGCGACGATGGCCTTGCGCCTCCATCCCCTCGACCAGCGTGACGTTGAATTCGGCAAAGCCCTGGCGCAACCGGTCGGCCCAGTCGCCCAATTCCTTGCGGTTGAAGGGCCTGGCCACCACGGTGCGCGACGTCTTGCAGCCGCCGGGCTGCTCATCATAATAATCCGGCCAGAAGGTCGAACCGCGTTGCAGCGCCACCCCCTGATCCACCAGGAAATCGACCGCGCGCGGCGCCTGCGTCACATAGGCAAGGCGCTTCTCGCGCGAGGTGCCGGGGGCAGGATGGCCATCGAGCGCCTGCAGCGCGTCGAGATAGGTCATCGCCGCCTCGGCACTGTCCGCCTCGCCATCGGCTGCCATGAAACGGTTGGCGGGAATCCACATGACGCCGCCCGACTTGGCGGTGGTGCCGCCGATCTTGTCGGTCTTTTCCAGGATGACGACCGACTTGCCGGCCTGGCGCATGACCAGCGCCGAACTCATCGAACCGGCGCCGCTGCCCACGACCACCCAGTCGAATATCTCGTCGAACCCGTCCATGCGCCGCTCTCCCTTTTCTGTGCGTCCGGGCTATCGTGCCGGGGCGATGATGGGGAGGGTGGAGCCACGCTCATCGCCACGGCGACGTTGGAGCGGCGCGGTGCCATGCTAGAGCAGGCCGTGAGGAGAGACGCATGAGCCATGACCTGCCCGATTATCGCACCATCCTGCTGGAGCGGCGGGGGCGGCTGTTGGTGATGACGCTCAACCGGCCGGAAGCACTGAACGCGGTCAATCTCGACCTGCATGACGAACTGCCCGAGGCGCTGGCCTTTGCCGGGCGCGACAATGGGTCGGACGTGCTGCTGCTGACCGGCGCGGGCCGGGCCTTTTCGGCCGGTGGCGACATCGCCCATATGGAGCATAATGCCGCCAACCCGCATCTGTTCGATCATGAAGCGCGGCAGGCGAAGCGGATCGTGTCCGCCCTGCTCGACATCGAAAAGCCGGTGGTGTGCCGGATGAACGGCCATGCGGTCGGGCTGGGCGCGTCGATCGCCTTGCTGTGCGACATCATCTTTGCCGCCGAGGGGGCGAAGATCGGCGACCCGCATGTCGGCATCGGCCTGGTCGCGGGCGATGGCGGCGCGGTCATCTGGGCACAGCGGATCGGCCTTGCCAAGGCGAAGGAATATCTGCTGACCGGCGAACTGCTGAGCGCAGCCAGGGCAGTGGAGATCGGCCTCATCAACCATTGCCTGCCGGCCGACGAGCTGGACGGGGCCGTCGATGCCTTTTGCGCCAAGCTGCTGGCCGGCGCGCCCAATGCGATCCGCTGGACCAAGATATTGACCAACATGGAATTGAAGCGGATCGCCGGCGCCGTGATGGAAGCCGGCATCGCCTATGAATCGCTCAGCGTCCGCACCGCCGATCACCGCGAAGGCATCGCCGCGCTCAAGGAAAAGCGGACGCCGAAGTTTACAGGGCGATAGAAGGCCACTGATAGATGCGTAGGCGACAGCCTTCTTCATACCGTCATGCCAGCGAAGGCTGGCATCTCTCTTTTCTTTCAAGCCCATCGCCAGAAGAAGAGAGATGCCAGCCTTCGCTGGCATGACGAACGGTGGTGGCGCGTCAGATAATATCCGCCACGCGCACCCACCGCCGCTCGGCACTGGAGATGCGGATCGCTTCCTGGATGCGTTCGACCGCGAGCGCGCGGGCGAAGTCCGGGGCGGCCGCGCCGCGGCCGTGGATCACGTCCACCATGGCCTGCATCGACAGCGCCATCGGGTAGCTGGGCTGGGGCTCGCTCTGCCAGTCGAGGGTGATGCCGGGCGTCGTCTTGAACGCATCGGGCAGCGTCACTTCCGCCAGCGTGCCGCCCAATTGCCCGGCGCGCAGCGTGCAGTCGCGTGCGGTCGGGAAAGTGGGCGAAGTGGAGACCATCCGGCCCTTGTCGCCGAACAGGTCGAGCAGGAAACCGTCATGCAGCGCCATGCTCCAGCTGATCTGCATCTGCAGCACCAGCCCGCTTTCGAAGCGCAGGATGACATTGGCGAGATCGGTGGTTTCGGGCGTGATGGTGTCGCCGTCCGGGAAGGTCCAGCGCTTGAGTATCTGGCTGTCGTCGGCGACCAGTTCGGCGATCGGGCCGAGCAGGTGGAGCAGCAGATAGAGCGCATGGCTGCCATTGTTGCGCACCGCCGACACACCCTGCCCGGCCTTTGCGAACCAGTTATAGGGGAAGAGCTTGTTGGGCTGGTTGAACAGCGAGATGTTGAAATGGCAGGTACCGCCAAGCGGCGCGCCGATATGGCCATCGTCCAGCATCGCCTTCATCTGGCGCAGGGCGGGCAGATATTGCGAGAAGGCGTCGACCACGCCGATGCTGGCGCCGCCCTGCCAGGCCGTGTCGATCGCCTTCGCCCCGGCCCAGTCGGGCGCATGGGGGCTGGCATTATAGACATGCTTGCCATGGGCGAGCGCGGCCAGCACCATTGGCAGGCGGACGCTGGGCCGAGTGCCGAGGTCGACAATGTCGATGTCGGGATCGGCGCACATCTCCTCCGCATTCCAGAAGGCGCGCGGCAGGCCGAGCCGCTGCTGCGCGGCGCGAGCCGTCTCCTCGCGCGAGGTGCATATCGCCGTTACCTCGACGCCGGGAATGGCGCGCCAGGCAGGCAGATGCGCGAAGGCGCCCCAGGCGGCGCTGACGATGCCGACGCGCAGCACCATCTTATTCGATCGTGCCCAGAACGGTGCCGACCTCATAGGTTTCGCCCGGCTTGGCGATGATGCGCAGCGTGCCGCTGGCCGGGGCCTCGACCTCGTTCGCCGATTTGTCGGCTTCCAGCAGATAGAGCGGCTGGCCCTCGGTAACGGTCGCGCCGTCTTCGGCCAGCCATTCGGCGATCTGCGCCTCGGTCATGGAAAAGCCGATCTTGGGCAGCAGGATGTCGGTGGCCATGGTGTGTCCCCTTTGAAACAGCGAATATCTGTTCCCCTGCTATCGCGCCTTTGGCGGCGGACAATGCGCAAAAGCGGCCCGCCGCCGCCATATCACCGGCGCGATAAGGGAACGACGATCAGTAGCCGCGCGTGTCGGTCCAATTGTCACTTTCGCCCGGCTTGAAGGTCTTGCCCGGCGTCCTGCCCGATCCGGTCTTGAGGTCGAAGCCGATCGGGTCGGCCCCACCCTCGATGCCGACGCCGAAGGAGGAGAGCGCCCAACTGGTCATGACATAATGGCCGATCGAAAAGACCAGATCCATTTTCTGCCGCGTGTCATAATGGGCGCCCAGCCCGTCCCAGGTGGCGTCGCTGATCTTGCCATCCTCGATCAGTTCGTCGACCGAGCGCAGCACCAGCGCATCCTCCTCCGCCCAGTCGCCGCCTTCGGGGAAATCGCGGATCGCGCCGATTTCTTCCAGCGTGATGCCGGCGTTGAGCGCATAGCCGACATGATTATGCCACTCATAGGCCGAGTTCACCCGCCAGGCGACGCGCAGGATCAGCAGTTCGAGCGCGCGCGTCGACAGGCTGTTCGCCATCAGCAGATGCTTGCCCCAGATATTATAGACCTTCCCCAGCGGCGGATGGTTGGCCATCACCATCATGACATTGGTCTTGGACCCCTCCTCCCAGGCATTGGGTTCGCCCCAGAAGGCGAAAACCTCGCGCGCGTCGTCGGTCCACTGGTCGCGCGGCAGATGGGAAATTCGGGGGGTAATGTCGGTCATGATGCGTCCTTGATGGAGAATCTCAAAGTCCCTCGACCAGCAGCACGCGATAGGGCGCTGCCTTCATCCGATAGGGCAAGGCCGCCTGATATTCAGGGCTGTCATACCAGGCGCGGGCCTTGGCGGCGTCGGGAAATTCCAGGATGATCGCGCCGTCCGCACCCTCGCCCTCCAGCAATTGCTGCGCACCATAAACGGCGAGCGGACGGATGCCGTAATGGGCAACGAAGGTCGCGGCATTGGCGCGGTTCATCGCGCTATAGGCGTCCATCGCTTCCTGATCGGCGATCGGGCCTTCGCGGGTGACGATCATATAGGCGGGCATCGGCGGCGCTCCTCGCGTCAGTGGATGGCGGCGGGCATGGTGCTGCGGTCCCAGCCGCCGGCCGCGGCGAAATCCTTTCGGCAACTGCGGCTGGCGAACCAGGCGAGGATGGTGCTGGGAATGCCGACCAGCAGCGCCCAGCGCATCGCCATGCCGAGCGAATCCTCGCCATAGACCGGGCGCAGCGCATCGCTGAGCGCGCCCACCAGCACCGGTCCGCCACCCAGGCCCACGACCTGGATCGACACCATCAGAACCGCGATCGCAGTGGCGCGCGAGCGCGACGGCACCAGCCCCGCCACCACCGCCATCAGCGGCGCGGCGGAGAGGCCGCCCAGCAGCATGTTGAGGCCATAGAGCGGAAAGACCCGCTCGCCCGGACCGGTCAGGATCATCCAGCCGATCGCGGTGGCGCAGGCGCCCGACAGCATCAGGATCCAGACATACCAGCGCATGTCGCGGCGGCCGAGAAAGTCGGCCAGCGGTCCGCCCAGCGTATGGCCGATCGCCGAACCGAAGAAGAGCGCGCCGCCCATCTGCAACCCGGCCTGGCTGGCGGGCATGCCATGGGTCCGTTCCATGAAGGCCGGCGCCCAGCTGATGAAGCCCATGGTCAGCAGCGCGTTGAGCGAGGCGGCAGCAATCAGCGGCGGCAGGGTGCGGATCGCCAGCAATTCGCGCGCGGTCTGCAGAAAGGGCACGGGCCGCGCCTGTTCGGCCGAGGCGCCATCAGCCAGACCCGATCGGCTGTCGCGCAGGGTGAACCAGACGATCGGCGCCAGGATGAAGCCGGGGATGGAAGCGAAGATCAGCGTCTCACGCCAGCCATAGGCCTGCACCGCCCAGCCGCCGACGGCCGGACCAAGGAAGGTGCCGAGCGAGGCGCCGAGCAGGAAGATGGACAGCGCGGTCGCACGCTGGCGGATCGGGAACAAGTCGGCGATCCAGGCCTGGGACGGCGGGGTGAAGCCGCCTTCGCCAAGGCCGATGCCGGCCCGGCCGATCAGGAGGATCCAGAAGCTCTTCGCCAGGCCGCAGACGATGACCGCCGCGCTCCACACGGTGGCGGCGATGGCAACGATCTTGCGCTTCGACCAGCCATCGGCCAGCCGCGCCAGCGGGATGATGGCGAGGATATAGACGATCGCGATGATCATGTCCTTGGCCATGCCGATCGCGGCGTCGGACAGGCCCAGTTCGTGGCGGATCGGCTCCACCATCACCACCATCAGATAGCGTTCGCCCTGAACCGAAGCCGACACCAGCACCATCAGCAGCAGGAAATAGGCGCGATAGGCCATGGAGGGCAGCGCTTCGGCCGGCGTGACGGCGGAAGCCGTGTCGAAATGCGGGTCGCTGTCTGCCATGCGCTTGTCCTCACCTGTTGCGGCGCGGTCCTTGCGCGCGACTGTCGTGCGGCTGTCTGCCGTCATCCTTGGCAGGATTTGAAACCGGTTCGACGCGGGAGGCAATGCGGGCGGGAAAGGATCGCTTACGCGATGGCCCCTTCCCGCCCGGTCAAGGAGGATCAGGCGTCCTCGTCGCTCATCCAGTGGACGAAGCGCTGCAGCGGCAACATGCCGTCATGGGCACCGCCCATCACATGCTTGGCCGCGCCGCCCAGCCGGACGACGCGCTGCGCCCCGGCGCTGGCGAGGCGGTCGCGCAGCGCGAGTTTCCGCTCGGACGGATAGATGCCGATCGTCTGGGTCGCGACATTCACATAGCGCACCGCCTGATCGAGCGAGGCGACATGGACGACATTGGCGGTCTTGTTGCTCGGGTGGAAATCGACCGGCTCGTCGGTCAGGATGACGAGGCCCCGGCCGTCCGGCTTGCCCCAGACTTTGGTATCGTCGCCCATCAGGGTCAGCATCTCGATCTCGTCGCGCACCTCGACCGGCAGCGGATGCGCGACCGCCGAGGCGGTTTCGCGATCTAGGCCGAGCTTTTCCTGCAGCTTCGCGCAGAAGGCCTCCACCCCGGCGCGGTCGCCCTCGACGAAGATGAAGCGGCTGGCGAGGCAGGCTTCCTGATTCATCGTCGCGACGTCGGTGGCGGCGGCATCGGCGACATCGTCGACGACGGCGGGATCGAACCCTTCCGGCCCGATCATCGAGATCGACGTCTTGGGATCGAACGACACCATCTGGATGCCGGGGCCGAGATATTTAATGACATTCTTGATCGCGTCGCCGCCGCCCCAGGCGACGATCTTGTCGAAATATTGCGGGCGATAGAGCGTGCCTTCGATCCGCTCGTCGCCGCCGCGCCAATAGACCGCCGACATCGACCGGACGACCGGGTGATCGGGATCGACATCGGCCATGGTGCGCAGCATCGCGACACAGGTGAACGGGTCGCTCGACGGCATCTTGAAGACGTTGACCGCTTTCACCAGCGCGCCCTGCGCGATTGAGGAGATGCAGCCGGTGGGCGAATTGCCGGCCAGCATATGCACCATGCGCGGCGGAAAGGCGCGCAACGCGCCCCGATTGCCGTGCATGTCGGTGCGCTCCACCCAGCGGTCGAGCGCGGCGGGATCAAGGAAGCTCGATTCGATGCTGCAACGCAGCCCCTCGGGCGTCAGGAAATGCTTGGCCCGGCGGAACAGATTTTCCACCACCCGGCGCGGCAGCGGATTGACCTTGACCGTATGTTCCAGCGCCGCCTGCAGATAGGGATTGGTCTCGAAATCCATCCGCTGTCCGGCCTCGACCAGGAAATCGATGATCTCGCTGACCCGCACGTCGAGCAGCGGCGGCAGTTCGGATCGCGGCGCGACCAGCGCATTGAGGTCGATCTGCGGCGTCGCGAAATCGACGCCCAGGTCGCGCGAGCGATGGCGCACCGCCCCGCCCTCGACCAGTCTGCCACGCACGAAATGATCGACGCGGATCGGTTCGGCCGCCGTTTCGACCGGCGCTGTCTGTTCAAGCACGCTCATGCCACACCTCGCACATAGGCATCGACGGTGCCCGCGCAGCCGATCTTGTCGTCGCCGTCCAGATCGGCATAGCGGGCAATATTGTCGCGAATGGATGGCCCGCTATTGCCACAGGCACAGGGGCTGTAGTCGACCGATATCCGGTCGCCGGTGATGACTCCGCCCCAGCGGCCGTCGAGCGACAGGTCGAAGAAGGCGGCCCGCCCCTCGACCTCGCCATCATGATCATGGGCGATCAACGCATCGCCATCCTTGTCCAGCACCATCGGCACGATCCAGGGCGGCACATGGTAACGCCCGCCCTCGCGGCATTTGGGCATGCCGCTGTTGAGTTCCTGCATCGAATAATTCTGGAAGTGCCGGCCTTCGGGAATGTTGAAGGTTTCATGCACGAACTGCTGATAATCGTCCGGCAGTTGCGCGCGCTTGAGCCCGCCGCCGATATAGATGCAGTTGTCCGGGTTGAAATCCTTGGCCGAATAGCCCCGCTCCCGCACCGCCTTGGCGACATGGTAGAGCGCGTTCCACATGCCCGCGATATAGAGTTTGTCAGCGCGATGCTCGATCATCGCATCGGCGGCGATATGGACGGCGGCGTCCATCGCCTCCTGGCGGAAACGCGACGTTTCCTCGAACTCGGCAATGTCGCCAGGCAGCGCGCTGCCGTCCGCCATCGCCTTGCGCAGCACGACCATGCGGGTCAGCGACCCGACGGTGATCGGCGGCACCGGATATTGGAACATCTCCTTGTCGGGATCGCCAAAGGCCGCCCGCTGGGCTTCCCCGATAATCT
Organism: Sphingobium sp. L-44; assembly: GCF_056859495.1. Lineage (NCBI taxonomy): Bacteria > Pseudomonadati > Pseudomonadota > Alphaproteobacteria > Sphingomonadales > Sphingobiaceae > Sphingobium > Sphingobium sp. L-44. The sequence continues at coordinate 84,208 of NZ_JBSXOQ010000096.1, forward strand.
CGTTCTTGGGCACCTTGGCGACCGGGGCCAGCCCCATGATGCGGCGGTCCTGCGCCGGCTGCACGCCCGATCCCCAGGCAAAGACATTGACGGTATCGACCTTCGACCAATCCATGTCCGCCTGCGACGCGATCAGCATCGCCGACTTGCCGGTGGTGCCGCTGGAGCAGGAGACATAATGGCCGGCCGCCTGCAGCCGGGCGATCCAGTCGTCGACATCGGTGATGCCATCAAGGTCGATGTCGGTCACGGGATGGGCGGAAATGGTGTTGAGCCACTGGGTCAGCTTGTCCCAGCGCTGCTGCATCAGCCAGTTTTCGGGATAGCTCTTGTACGCCGTATGCGGGAACAGCAGCTTCACCGCATCGGCGAGCGAGGTCACCTCGCTGATCCCCGCTTCCCGCGCGCGGTGGCCGAGCAGACGGATGCCGTCCTTCTTTTCCTGGAACCGTTCGTTCAGCGCCGCGATCTGCGCGTCGCGCAATTCGGCGTGGGGGATGTTGAATCGATAGTCCGAACTGACCAGTCCGGTGAGGCGATCGGCCTGCGCGCCCATATCCTGCTCCTTGCCCTTGTGGCTCCGGTGCATTAATAGCACCCGATGCGTATCATTATGCATGATTCGCAAAAGGCGGCAAGGGCCATAATGATGCTGGTCATGGACACACCGATTTCAGACCCCCGCCCCGCCGCCGGGCGCCCGACCCGTGAGCAGGCGCAGGCGCGCCAGGCCGAAATGCTCGACGCCGCGCTCGACATGTTCCTCGACAAGGGGTTCGAGCTGACGACGATGGAGGCGGTGGCCGCCGCCGTCGGCATGACCAAGCGCACCATCTATGCCCGCTATCCCGACAAGGCGGCGCTGTTCATGGCGGCGGTCGGCCGGGCGATCGCGCGCACCGCCACGCCGCGCGCCGCGCTGGAGGCAATCACCGGCGAGGATCTGGAAACCATATTGGTCGCGATCGCCCGGCTGCGCATCGCCGACCTGTCGACGCCGGAAGGCGTCCGGCTGCGGCGGATCATCACCACCGAATCCTATCGCTTCCCCGACCTGCTGATGCTGTCCTACAGCCAGGGCGCCCAGCCGGTGCACGACCATCTGGCCGACCTGCTGCGCCGCCATGATAGCGCCGGGGCGATTTGCGTGGACCGGCCGGACATGGCAGCCAGCCTGTTCATGACGATGGTGCTGGGCGGGCCGATCCGGCTGGTGGGATCGCCCCAGCCGATGAGCGCCGCCGAGGTGGATGACTGGGTGCGGGCCGCCGTGCGCCTGTTCCTGAACGGCATAAGGACAAGATCGGACTAGCAACCCGGACCACCCGCAAGAGGGGGCCGGCACCGGATGAGGAGAGGGATATGGGATCGGCCTATTGGGGTGAGTTGCGGACGCATTGGCGACCTCTGCTCGCCGCGACGATGGGACTGGGCTTCGGCATCGGCCTGTCCGCCTACACGATGAGCCTGTTCGCGCCGAAGATGATCGGCGAGTTCGGCTGGGAGAAATCCCAATTCGCCCTGCTCGGCAGTTTCGGCCTGCTGATGCTGATCATGCAGCCGATCACCGGGCGGCTGACCGACCGCTTCGGCGTGCGCGCCGTCTCCGCCGTCGGCGTGCTGGCCGGGCCACTCGCCTATCTGGGCTTCGCCTTCCAGCCCGGCAGCATCCGCGCCTTCTTCGCCGTCGCCGTGCTGCAGATCATCCTTGGCACGCTCACCACATCGCCGGTCTATACCCGCATCGTCGCCGAACGGTTCGAGCGGGCACGCGGCCTTGCCTTCTCTATCGTGATGACCGGTCCGCCGCTGGTCGGCGCGGTGATCGCCCCGCTGCTCGGTGGCTTCATCGAAAGCCAGGGCTGGCGCAACGGCTATCTGCTGATGGGCGGCGTCACTCTGGTCTTCGGGCTGATCGCGGTGCTGCTGACCCCGGCGCATATCGGCGTGCATCCCCATGAGGAGGTCGAGGAGGCAGGGGCGCCCGCGCCGGTCGGCAGCCGCGTCATCTTCCGCAATCCCGCTTTCTGGGTGCTGATCGTCGGCATGGTGCTGGTCAATTTCCCGCAGGGCCTCGCCTCGGCCCAGATGAAGCTGGTGCTGATGGACAGCGGCGCCGCGTCGCAGACCGCGACCTGGCTGATTTCCATCTATGCGATCGGCGTGCTGCTCGGCCGTTTCGCCTGCGGCCTGTCGCTCGACCGGATGCCGCCGCACCATGTCGCCGCGCTGGCGCTGGCGATGCCGGCGATCGGCATGGCGCTGATGGCGTCGCCGCTGGATGCGACCATCGTCCTGGCTCTCTCCGTCGCGATGATGGGGCTGGCGCAGGGCGCGGAGGGCGACATCGCCGCCTATCTCGTCTCGCGCCGCTTTGGCCTGGGCGTGTTCAGCCTGGTCATGGGCTTTGTCGGCGCGGCGATCGCGGGCGGCGCGGCGCTGGGATCGCTGACGCTGAGCCTCACCTTGAGCATCTGGGGCAACTATGCGCCGTTCCTGGCGCTCAGCGCCTGCATCACTTTGGCCGGCGCTGCCCTGTTCCTGACCCTGGGGCGCCGTCCCCCCACTATGGAGCCCGTCTACGCATGAGCGACACGCAACGCACCGCGATCGTCACCGGGGCCAGCGCCGGCGTCGGCAAGGAAGCCGCCCGCGCCCTGCTGCAACAGGGCTGGCGCGTGATCGGCATCGGCCGCGACGCCGCCCGTTGCGCCGCCGCAGAGGCCGACCTCAGGGCCGAGGCCGGCGGCGATTTCACGATGCTGCGCGCCGATCTTTCCGCCATGGCCGATACGGCGCGGGTCGCGCAGGAGATCGCGACACTCGCGCCGGAGATTGATGCGCTGCTCAACAATGCCGGCGGCGTGGTGGCGGAACGGACGATCACGCCCGAAGGGTTCGAGGCGACCTTTGCCTCCAACCATCTCGCGCCGTTCCTGCTGACGCAAAAGCTGCTGCCCAATCTGCGCGCGGCGGCCGCCAGGCTGGGGCCGGGCGCGGTGCGCGTGATCGCCGTGTCCTCGACCGGGCATGAACAGAGCACGGGCATCCAGTGGGATGACCTCAGCTTCGCCGACAATTTCGTCGGTGGCGCGGCCTATTGCCATGCGAAGCTCGCCAATATCCTGTTCACCCGCGAACTGGCCCGCCGCGTGGCCGATGACGGCATTATCGCCCACGCCATGCATCCTGGCGTGGTCGCCAGCAATTTCGCCAGCCACTGCGACGCGCCGATGCAGGCCTATATGGAATCGATCCTCGACCGGTCGGTGACGCCGGCGCAGGCCGCCGACACATTGGTCTGGCTGGCCAGTGCAGAGGAGCCGGGGCGCAGCAGCGGCCGCTATTTCCATCAGCGCGCGGAACTGACGCCATCGGCGGCCGCGCAGGATGATGCGCAGGCATTGAAGCTGTGGCAGGTGAGCGAAGCGATGGTGGCGGGTTTCTAGAGCATCCTCCGATTAGGTTGAATCGGAGGATGCTCTAATTTCCTCTGGTTTGCCGCATTCTGCGAGTCGTCGGCTGTTCCAGCCGACTTCAGAATGCTCTAGCCCCGCCCCTCGGCCACGATGCGGAACTCGTCGAAGATATTGGTCGGGATGGCATAGCCGGCGCCATCGTCGCGGATCGCATCGATATGGGCGGCGACATCCTCGGCAGTCGGCGGCGCATCCAGCCCATGGTCCCATCCCTTCGTTGCGCCGACGAACACCCGTGCGATCCGACCGCCGAGCGCGGAATAGATGCTGTGGGTCGATGTGCAGCGCTCATGGGCCAGATACGCGACCAGGCCAGCGGTGAAGCGCGGATCGAAGCTGGGACCGAGTGCCCGGCCCCAGGGATTATGGCCGAGCGTCCCCTCGCTCATGCCCGCCGACATGCGGCTGGCGGCATTGGGCATGACCGCATTGCAGAGGATGCCATACGGGCGCCCTTCCTCCGCCAGATTATGCATCAGCCCCATGACGCCGCCCTTCGCCGCGCCATAGGCGGACAATTGCCCCATGCCCAGCATCCCGCCGCCCGATGTGGTGAGCACCAGCCGGCCGCCGCCCTGCGCGCGCATAGGCTGCCAGGCGGCGCGCGCGACATTGAAGGAGCCGCGCACATGGACGGCGAGCAGCGCGTCGAGATCGGCCGCCGTCAGATCCTCTACGGGCGCAAAGCGCATATTGCCGGCATTGGCGATCACCGCGTCGATCCGGCCGAAACGGGCGATGGCGAGGTCGATCATCGCCTGCGCGCCGTCGGGCAACGACACATCATCGCCATTGGCGACCGCGATGCCGCCCGCCGCAACGATTTCCGCCACGACGGCGTCGGCCATGGTCGAGGACGCCCCTTCCCCCGTCACCGATCCGCCCAGATCATTGACGATGACCGCGCCGCCGCGCGCGGCGATGTCCAGCGCATAGGCGCGGCCCAGGCCCCCGCCCGCCCCGGTGATGAGGATGGTACGGCCGGTGAAATCGATCCTGTCCATGCTCATCCCAGTTGCGCGATGATCTGCGGCAGGTCGGCGGTGGTGCGGATGCCCGGCGGCGCATCGCACACGGCCGCAATAGCATTCACCGCGCGGTGGGCGGTCAGGCCCGGCGTGAAGGCGGCATAATCTTCCGGCGCCACCGGGAAGCTGATGTTGACGTCGAGTGGGGTGTCGCCCTGCACCTGGATACGCCAGCCGGACTCGCGCAATTCCCAGTCGGGCCGGTCTATGTCGCGGGTGCAATACCAGTTGGCGCGGAAGCGCAGCACGGCCTTGTCGCCTTGCATCCCCGATATGGTGATGCGCTGGGCGCCGACCGTGCCGGCCGCGATGGTGCCGGCCGCGATCGTCACGTCGCGGGTCGCCGCCGCCATTTCGCCGAATGCCTCCCACCAATCGACCGCAATGCCGGCGGCGTCGGCCAACTGGGCGAGCGAACCGGCGAAATCATGCTTCACATAATCGACCTTGCGCTGATCGAATTGCGTCGGCGCGACGCCATAGCCCATGATGTTGAACAGCAGGTCGGGCGAATCCCGGCTTTCCATGTCGGCAAACTCGTCGATCGTCAGGCAGTCATGCCGGCGCGAGAGCGAGAGCAAGGGAATGGTCAGCGCCTCGGTCACGAAACCGGGGCTGGAGCCGGTGCTGTAGATCGAGCTGTTGCCCGCCTGGCAGGCGGCCTCGATCCGGGCGCGGACATCCGGGTCCATGGAGGCGGGATGATGGAAATCGCCGCGCGTGGTGACGACATTCTTGCCCGATGCCAGCAGCCGGCACAGTTCATCTATATCGGTCCCCTGTCGCATATAGAGGACGCAATCGGCCGGGGTCGCGACCAGTGCGTCGATATCGCTGGTCGCAATGATGCCCTGGGGCGCGGTGCCGGCGAGCGTGCCGGCCTCCTGCCCCGCCTTGGCCGCCGAACTGACCCACAGACCGGCCAGCTCCAGCCCCGGATGCTCGATCACCGCGCGCAGGGCGCGGCCGCCGATATTGCCGGTGGCCCACTGGATCACCCGATAGTGTTTGCCCATCGCCATCCTCTCCCTTGCCGCCCCGATCAGAATTTGACGCCGGCCTGGACGCCCCAGGTCGCGGGCGCGCTCCAGACATTGCCGATGCCGAAATTATTGCTGAGCACCTGGGTGCGGTAGCGGCTGTCGGTGACATTGTCGCCGAAGACGGCCAGCGAGAAGCGGTCGCTGGCATCGGTCCATTCCGCGCGCAGCGCCAGCACCTCATAGCCCTTCTGCGCGAACTGGGTGCCGGACGGGCCGAAATAGAATTTCGAGGTGTAATAGAGATTGCCTGACAGGGCGAGCGAACCGCCCGCCAGATCCAGCGTGTAGCGCGCGCCGACATTGCCGGTGAAGTCGGGCGTGCGCTGCATATGCACATCGTTGAGCTGGGTCGGCACGACGACAAAGCTGATCCCCTGCGCCGCGCAACTGGCGAGCGTGCAGCGGGTATAGATCGGCGCATCCTCGAAATTGGTGTAGCGCGCATGGGTATAGGCGGCGCCGACATTGAACTGGAACCGGTCGGTCAGCCGATAGGAGAGCTGGCCTTCCAGACCATAGATTTCCGACGAGGCGGCGTTGATGATCTGGGCCGAGGGCGGGTTGCCGCGATAGAGCGACACCTGCAGATTCTTGTAGTCATAATAATAGGCCGACAGGTCGACCGACAGGCGGCGATCATCATATTTGAAGCCCGCTTCAAAGGCGTCGATATCCTCCGGCGCGACCTTGTTGCCGGTATTGCCGCCGACGTCGAGAATGCCCGACTTATAGCCCTTGCTATAGGAGGCATAGACGCTCGATTCCTCGCTGGGCTTGTAGCGCAGCACCGCGCGCGGCGTGAACTTGTTGCCCTTGAGGTCGGGCACATAGGTTCGCACGCCGGAGAAGGGGATGATATAATAGGCGTCGCCGATCCTGTCATGGCTGTAGCGCCCACCCACCGTCAGGAACAGGTCGGGCGTGAAGGCATAGGTAAGGTCGGCAAAGGCGGCATAGGATTTGCTGTTGGTGCCCGAACCGCCCAGCGCAATGCTGGCGAGCGGGTTGCCGGCAGTCGGCGTGCCGACCCGCGTGCCCCATCGGTCCTTGTTGTTGAAGTAGAAGAGGCCGGCGGTCCATTGCAGCGGCCCGCCCGCCTTCGAGGTCAGCAGCAATTCCTGCGAGACGGTCTGGCTGCGCACTGGAATGTGCAGCAGGAAGATATTCGCCGCCGTGCTGTCCAGATCCTCGACGATCAGCGAATTTTCGTCGCGATACTGGGTGTAGGAGGTGAGGTCGGCAAAGCCCAGGTCCGCCTTCAGCGTGGCCTGGATCACGTCATTGTTCGACAGGAATTCGGTCGGGCCGCCGGTCGCCACGTCATTATGCTTGGTCGCGTAGAGGCTGGGCGGCAGGTTCGTGCCCGCGCCGCCAATATCGTCGCCGACATAGATATTGGTGTTGAGCAGGGTCGGATCGTCGGTGTCGCCATGGGTGTAGCGCAGCAGCAGCGACACGGAATCGCTGAGGTCCGCCTTGATTCCCGTCCGCACCGACCAGTTACTGTAGCGCCCGTCCCGGTCGCTGCCGGTGGTGATATTGTGGACGAAGCCGTTGCCGCGCCGGAACAGCCCTTCGACATCCATCGCCACATCCTGGACCACGCCGAAGGTGGCATAGCCCTGCACCGCCAGGCTGTTGAAGCGACCATAGCTGACCTTGAACTCGCCCGCGCCGTCGCTGCTGGGATCGGCCGTGGTCAGCAGGATCGCGCCGCCGGTGGTGTTGCGGCCGAACAGCGTGCCCTGCGGCCCTTTCAGCACCTGCACGCTTTTCAGGCTCATCAGCTGGAAATCGGCGGCCAGCGGGTTGGGCGAATAGAAGCCGTCGACATAGATGCCGACATTGGCGCCGCCGCCCGAGCTGGCGACCGCCGTGCCGACACCGCGAATGGTCGGCTGGACGAAGGCGGCGGCGCTGTCGAAGCGCAGCGCCGGGGTGACGGTGGCGATGTCGGTGAGCTGGCTGGCGCCGGCGCTGGTCAGCTGATCCTGGGTGACGGTGGTAATGCTGATCGGCACGTCGCGCGACAATTCGGCACGGCGCTGGGCGGTGACGATGATCAGATCCTGATCATTCTGGGCTGGCGGCGGCGCCGCCTCCTGCGCGACAGCCAGGTGCGACACGGTGGCCAGCAGCATGGCCGCGCCAATACCCGACGAACGAATAAGCGTCTTCCGATGGATCATCCTTGCCTCCCATGATCGGTGCCGGTGGTCCGGCCTTCCCTATGGGTGGCATGATAAGGCCGAGAACCGCGGTCTCGCGCGCAGATAAGCGGCCCGCGGCTGACTCATCGCCTCGGCGTTGCCGCGCCGCGTTCAGGGGCCAAGATATCCGATCGTATCCTGTCGCGGATCGGGCGAGTCCGCGCGCCAGCGGACCGATCCGAATGGCCGCTCCAGCCGCCGCCGCACCCGCACCTCGCCGGCCTTGCGGTCGAAGGCGCGCGCCACCTGCTGCGCCAGCTTGTCGGCCTGGGTGAAACGATCGCGCATGTGGAGATAATCGCCCCAGGTCGGACATTGATAGCGTTCGGTCCACAGTGCGGGATTGGCGATGTCGCGCGCGATCGACCAGTTGAAGCCGCCATTGCGCATCCGGGTGCGCTGCACCTCCACCATCGCCGCATAGAAATCGCGTGCCTGGTCGGGATCGACATCATAGTCGATCTCGATGATGACCGGGCCGGAGCGACGGGTGAGCGCCATGCCGACTTCCGGTTCGCCCGCGATGATGAAGGGCTCGACATCCGCCTCGCGGGTTTCGGGCAGCGGCAACAGCCAGCCCACGAGCGGTAGCAATGCCAATGCCAGTCCCGATCCATAGAGGGCGACATCGACCGACCAGCTTTGCGCCACCAGCCCCCAGAGCAGCGCACCGATCGCGATGCCGCCGGTCAGCGCCGAGGAGAAGAGCGACAAGGCCCGCGCCGTCACCCAGCGCGGCGCCGACAGCTGGACCGCAACATTGAACAGGGCGATGGTCAGGATATTGGCGCCGCCCGCGACCAGCAACGCCAGGCAGGTGAGCGGCACATGGCGGCTGACCCCGACCAGCGCCAGCGCGATCCCGCTGACCAGCGCCAGCACGGCGGTGGTCCGCTGCGTTCCGAAGCGGTCGCGACATGGCCCGACCAGCAGTGCCCCCAGCACGGCCCCCACCCCGCTGGCGCCCAGCAACAGGCCATAGACGCTGGCATCGCCGCCCAGCAGATTCTTCGCCACCAGCGGGGCCAACGCCGACGCCGACGCCCCGGCCAGCCCGAACAGGAAGGCGCGCAGCAGCACTGTGCGGATCGCCCCGGCATGCAGGGCATAGCGCATGCCCGACACCATCGCCCGGTGGAATTGTTCGGGCGGCAGGCGCGCGGGGACATGACGCCGCTGCCAGGCGAAGAAGGCGAGGAACAGTGGCAGATAGCAGATGGCGTTGATCGCGAAGGCGGCATGGGCGCCGGCCGCCAGCACGATGATGCCACCCAGCGCCGGGCCGAAGCTGCGCGCGACATTATAGCTGATCGTGCCGAGCGCGACGGCGGCGGGCAGCAGGCGCGGCCCGACCTGTTCGCTGATCGACGCCTGCCAGGCCGGCGAATAGAGCGCGACGCCCGCACCGATCAGCGAACAGAAGGCGAGCAGCATCCAGGGCGAACTATGCCCGGTCCAGGCCAGGAAGGTCAGCAGCGCGGCGCAGGCCATGGAGAAGGCCAGGCCACTCATCGCGATCCGGCGGCGGTCGAACATGTCGGCAAAGGCGCCGGCGGGCAATGTCACCAGCATCAGTGGCAGCATCAGCGCGGTCTGCACCAGCGCGACCATGCTGGGCGATGCGGTCATCCGCGTCATTTCCCAAGCCGCGCCGACGCCCAGGATCAGCTGGCCGAAATTGGAAAGGAGGCTGGCGGTCCAGATGCGGCGGAACACCGGTTCGCGCAGCGGCGCGAAGCTGCCGCCCGTCGCCTGCGCGACTTCGCCTTGCGCCATCCGTCTCCCTCCTCATCATCTGCCCGTCCAGCCTGCACCAGCCGGGCGACGCAGGCCAATCCACGCGCGATCGATCGCCTGTGCGATTGGGGGCCGTCCCGCTTCCATGCGATAGGATGCGAGAGCCGCGCCTGCGGCAAAAGAGACCGGGAGAAGATGCTTGACCGACGCCTATATCATTGATGCCGTCCGCACCCCGCGCAGCATCGGCAAGATGGGCAAGGGCGCGCTGTCGCACATGCACCCGCAGCATATTGCGGTGGCAGTGCTGAAGGCCCTCAAGGATCGCAACAATCTGAACACCGCCGATGTCGACGACATCATCTGGGGCACCAGCGCGCAGATGGGGCTACAGGGCGGCGATCTTGGCCGGATGGCGGCGCTCGATGCGGGCTATGACGTCAAGGCTTCGGGCGTGACGCTGGATCGCTTCTGCGGCAGCGGCCTCACCGCCACCAACCTGGCCGCAGCGCAGATCATGTCGGGCATGGAGGATCTGGTGATCGCCGGCGGCACCGAGATGATGTCCTATGTCACCTGGTACGGCCAGTCGCTGCGCGAAGCGGGCGTGAAGGCCGCTGGCGGACTTGGCACCGGCAATATGCGGTTGCAGGAAAAACACCCCCAGTCGAACCAGGGCGTCGCCGCCGACGCGATCGCCGCGATGGAGGGCATCACCCGCGAAGAGCTGGATGCCTTTGGCGCCGAAAGCCAGCGCAGGGCCGGCATCGCGCTCAAGGAAGGCCGCTTCGCCCGGTCGACCGTGCCGGTGCATGACGAGGATGGCAGCGTCGTGCTGGACCATGAGGAATATCCCCGCCCCGACACCACCGCCGAGCAGCTTGCCGGCCTGAAACCCGCCTTCGCCGCGTTCATGGACATGCCCTCGCGCCAAGACGGGCCGACCTTCCGCCAACTCATCAACCAGAAATATCCCGATCTGGCGATCGAACCGTTGCATCATGCGGGCACATCGTCGGGCGTGGTCGATGGCGCGGCCGCGATCCTGCTGGCCTCGAAAGCCTATGCCGACGCCCATGGGCTGAAGCCCCGCGCCCGCATCGTCGCGACCGCCAATGTCGGCGATGATCCGACGCTGATGCTGAACGCCCCGGTCCCAGCCGCGCGCAAGGTGCTGGCCAAGGCAGGTCTGACCGTGGCCGACATCGATGTGTTCGAGGTCAATGAAGCCTTCGCCGTGGTTACGGAGAAGTTCATCCGCGACCTGGGCGTCGACCGCGCCAAGCTCAATCCCAATGGCGGCGCGATTGCGCTGGGCCACCCGATCGGCGCGACCGGGGCGGTGCTGATCGGTACCGCGCTCGACGAACTGGAACGCAGCGGCGGCCGCTATGCCCTGATCACCATGTGCGCGGCCGGGGGCATGGCGCCCGCGATCATCATCGAACGTGTCTGATCGGATCGTCCGGCCGCCGCGCTGCGCCGAACAGGAGGGGGCTGCTTTCGTTTCGCCGCGATGGCGCTATGCTGCGCGCACAATGGAAAGCCTGCAGGACAAGACACTCGCCGACAACCCGCCGGCGCTGATGCGCAACGCGACGATGAAGCTGACGATCATCGCGCGTCAGTTGCGCGCGCATTTCGACCAGAGCGTGGTGCGGCTGGGCGTCACCCGCTCGCAATGGACGGTGATCGCGGCGGTCGCGCGCTATCCCGGCACGACCCAGCGCCATATCGCCAACCTGCTGGAAATGGCCGAGGCATCGGCCGGGCGACTGATCGACCGACTCTGCGCCGACGGCCTGCTGGAACGGCGGCAGAAGGATGACGACCGGCGCGCCCATGCCGTATTCCTGACCGAGCGTGGCCAGGCGATCACCATGCAGCTATCCGGCATCGCGCAGGAGAATGAGGAGGTCGCCTTTGCCGGCTTCTCGGCCGAGGATTTGAAGCGCCTCAACAGCCTGCTCGACACGATTTCGGAAAATATCGTCAAGCCCTGAAGGCCGCCGCCGTCCCGGCGCCCCACCTTTCCCGGACATAAAAAAAGGGCCGCTCCGGCAAGGAGCGGCCCATTCGCTATCGGCCGGCGCAGGGGAGGCCGCGCCCGGCGATCTCTTAGTGCGCAGTCAGCAGATCCTTCTTCGACAGGCTGGTGGTCAGCTTGCCGTCGGCGGCGGTCAGGCTGGACGCCGGCACGTTCACCATCTTGCCGTTGAGGATGATCTGCGCATTGCCGTCGGCAGCGACGCGATAGATGGCGGCCAGACGATCGCCGCTGGCGGTGTAGAGCATCTTGCCCTTGTAGTCGGCGGCGGCAGTGGCCGCGCTGATCTGGACGGCTTCGCCAGCGGCAGCGACCTGCGGCAGGGCGGCAGCGGCGAGAGAGAGCGACAGGGCGATCTTGGCGAAACGAGTCATGGCACAACCTCTTCAACTAAAAACGGGTCGGGGAGATATATCCCCTTAACACTAAGCTAGGTTAGCTATTGCCAGCGATAATGTCAACCTAGCTTAGTATTTATTTTTGCATGTGCGAACAGCGGCTTGAGCGGGCAGACAAAAGGCCGCGTCCATATGGAACGCGGCCTTTGCATTCGATGGACGCGGCGCCGGAGGTTCAGCGCGGCGGAAAGCGAATCGCGCCGTCGATCCGGAACAGCTGGGCATTGATGTAGCTGTTGCGCGTGATCTCCAGCGCCAGCCCGGCAAATTCCTCGGGCTTTCCAAGGCGCTTGGGGAAGGGCACGCTATTGTTGAGGCTTTCGTACATGGCCGGGTTCATATCCTTGAAGCGCAGCATCGGTGGCGTCGCAAAGATGCCCGGCATGATCGCATTGACGCGAATCCCCAGCTCCATCAGGTCGCGCGCCATCGGCAGCACCATGCCGTTGACCCCGGCTTTCAGCGAACCATAGGCGACCTGGCCGACCTGCCCATCCTGCGCCGCAGCACTGGAGGTCAACAGGATGCTGCCCCGCTCGCCATCCTCCAGCGGTTCGAGGCCGGCCATGCCGAGCGCCGCGATCGAGGCGATGCGATAGCTGGCGACCAGCACGCCTTCGGCCGAAATCGCATAATCCTGCGTCGACATGCGCTTGAAGCCGCCGGTCTCCTTGTCCTTCGACACGGTCTTGCCGCCCTTCGACACGACCGCGCAATGGACCAGGATGCGTTCCTGCCCCTGCGCCGCCCGCGCCGCGTCGAAACCGGCGAGCACGCTGTCTTCCGACATGATGTCGACCTGGCAGAAGGTGGCGCCGACCTCCGCCGCGATCGCCTGACCGCTATCCTCGTTGATATCGAAGATCGCGACCTTCACCCCTGCCTCGCGCAGTGCCCGCACCGTCGCCAGCCCCAGGCCCGACGCGCCGCCGGTCACCACGGCGGACAGGGAAGAGTCGAGTTTCATGGCATGTCTCCCACATCTGTTTTCGGATCGGCTATGGCACAGCAACAAGGCGGCTCAACCCATGACCCCGCCGACGCCGGCAATATCGCCGCGGCGCTAGGCAGCCGGGGCGCATCGCGATAGCGATAGCAGGCCCGCCGGACTTGCGGCGACCGGCGCAGCTTCTACCCTTTCCCCAACAGGTCGCATCATGCGGCGAATGAGGGGATGGCTGATTTTATGACCCAGGTGATGAAGGGGGTGCGCGTTCTGGAAGTGGCGCAGTTCACCTATGTGCCGGCTGCCGGCGCGATCCTGGCCGACTGGGGCGCGGACGTCATCAAGATCGAGCATCCGGTGCGCGGTGACACGCAGCGCGGGTTCCTGAACATGGGCGGGGTGCAGCTCGATCCGCTGCGCCATACCCTGTTCGAGCATCCCAATCGCGGCAAGCGCAGCGTCGGCATCGACCTGTCCACCGAAGAGGGCCAGGCGGTGCTCTATGAGCTGGCCAAGAGCGCCGACGTGTTTCTCACCAACTATCTTCCCCAGGTGCGGCAGAAGAACAAGTTCGACATCGAGCATATCCGCGCGGTCAATCCGAACATCATCTATGCCCGTGGCAGCGCGCTGGGCAACAAGGGGCCCGAGCGCGAGGTCGGCGGCTTCGACGGCACCTGCTTCTGGTCGCGCAGCGGCGTTGCCCATGCGATGACGCCAGAGGAACTGCCCGGCCCGTTGACCCAGGGCATTCCCGCCTTTGGCGACTCGATCGGCGGCATGTTCATTGCCGGCGGCATTTCCGGCGCGCTGTTCCACCGCGAAAAGACCGGCGAGGCGGTCGAGCTGGACGTCTCGCTGCTGTCGAGCGCCTGGTGGGCGTCGGGCGCGCTGATCGCGCAGGTGATGGAGACCGACATCCTGACCCGCAACGGCATGCCGAGTTCCGGCGGATCGCTGCGCAACCCCTTCATGGGCAATTTCCGCACCTCGGACGGCGGCACGATCAACCTGTGCATGGTCAGCCCCACCGGCCTGATCGCCGACACCTTCGCCCATGTCGGCGTGCCCGAGGCGGCGGACGATCCGCGCTTCAAGGATGTGCTGGCGTTGATCGAGAATGCCGGCGCGGCGAGCGACATATTGGTCAAGGCTTTCGGGGCGAAGCCGTTCACCTATTGGCGCGAGCATCTGAAGACGATGAAGGGGCAATGGGCGCCGATCCAGAGCTTCAAGGATCTGCTGACTGACGAGCAGGCGATCGCCAACGACATGATCATCGAGGTCGAGGGCGCCGATGGCGGCGCACCGCTGCGGCTGGTGCGCGGCCCGGTGCAGTTTGACGGCCAGCCGGTGCAGACCACGCGGTCGCCCCAGGCATCGGAACATACCGAACTGGTGCTGATGGAACTGGGCGTCGAGTGGGACCAGATTGAACAATGGAAGGCCAGCGGCGCTATCGCCTGAAGGGGCGACGTCGGGGGGCTGGAAGGCAGGAATGATATGAAACCGGGTACGAAACTGAAAAGCGCGGTGTGCGACACCGAAGTGATGGTGATCCGCAGCGGCACCGGCACGATCGAATGCGGCGGCAGCGCCATGGGCGAAACCAGGCCGGAAGCGGTCGGCACGCCCGCCGCCGATTTCAGCACGGGCACACTGATGGGCAAGCGCTATGTCGATCCGGCCGGCAATTTCGAATTGCTGTGCGTCAAGCCGGGCAAGGGTTCGCTGTCGGTCGACGGCGTGGCGCTGAGCCCCAAGGACGCCAAGCCCCTGCCCGCTTCGGACTGACGCCCATCCCATGAACATCGCCCTGTTCCTTGAAATGGCGGCCGATGCCGCGCCCGACCGCATCGGCCTGGTCTGTGACGGCCAGCGCTGGAGCTATGCCCGGCTGCTGGCGGGCGCGCGCGGCGCCGCCGTGCTGATCCGGGACAGTGGCTGCAGCCATGTCGCGCTGCTGGACGAGAGCAGCGAGGCGGCGGCGATGGCGCTGTTCGGCGCGGCGATCGCTGGCGTGCCCTATGTGCCGCTCAACTATCGGCTGGCCGACGCCGACCTGGCCGCGCTGCTGGCACGGATCACGCCGGCGCTGATCGTCGGCGATGTCGCGCGGGTCGAACGGCTCTGCCCCTCGGCCGACAACAAGGTGCTGGCGCGCGCCGATTTCGTGACCGCCGCGCTGGACGCTGCGGCCGATGCGCCGATCGAGGCGGACGAAGGCGATGGCGTCGCCATCCAGCTCTTC
The DNA here is from genome assembly GCF_056859495.1 of Sphingobium sp. L-44. Taxonomy (NCBI): domain Bacteria; kingdom Pseudomonadati; phylum Pseudomonadota; class Alphaproteobacteria; order Sphingomonadales; family Sphingobiaceae; genus Sphingobium; species Sphingobium sp. L-44. The sequence continues at coordinate 99,347 of NZ_JBSXOQ010000096.1, forward strand.
ACCAGCGGCACGACCGCCGCACCCAAGGCGGCGATCCTGCGCCACGCCAATCTGGTCTCCTATATATTGGGTACGATCGAGTTCGGCGCCGCGCCGGAAGAAGATGCCGCGCTGGTCAGCGTGCCGCCCTATCATATCGCCGGCATCGCTGCCCTGCTCAGCTCCATCTATGCGCTGCGCCGCATATTGCTGCTCCCCGCCTTCGATCCGGCCGCCTGGCTGGACCTGGCGGCAAGCGAGCGGGCGAGCAATGCCTTTGTCGTGCCCACCATGCTCTCGCGCATCATCGAGACGGTCGACAAAGGTGTCCAACCTGACCTCAGCAATCTGCGCGCGGTCGCCTATGGCGGCGGCAAGATGCCGCTGGAGCTGATCCAGCGCGCGCTCGACCTGTTTCCCGACACCGGCTTCACCAACGCCTATGGCCTGACCGAGACCAGCTCGACCGTCGCCCTGCTGGGGCCGGACGAACATCGCGCCGCCCATGTCGCGACCGATCCCGCCGCCCGCGCCCGGTTGGCGTCGGTCGGCCGGCCGCTGCCGACGGTGGAGATCGAGATTAGGGACGAGGAAGGCCGCTGCCTGCCCGCCGGCGAGCCGGGCGAAATCTATGTCCGTGGCGACCAGGTGTCGGGCGAATATCGCGAGCGCAGCGCGCTCGACGCCGATGGCTGGTTCCCGACCCGCGACGCCGGCTATATCGATGCCGAGGGCTATCTGTTCCTGTCGGGCCGCGCCGACGATGTGATCGTGCGCGGCGGCGAGAATATCTCGCCCGGCGAGATCGAGGATGTGATGCTGGCCCTGCCCGCCATCGCCGAAGCGGCGGCGGTCGCCATCCCCTCGGCCGAATGGGGCGAGGCGGTCGGCCTGATCGTGGTCGTGCGCGACGGCCATGCGGCGCCGGCCGACGAGGAGCTGAAGCAGGTCATCCGTGCCCGGCTGCGTTCTTCGCGAGTGCCCGAGCGCGTGCTCTTTGCTAAGAGCCTGCCCTATAATGAAATGGGCAAGCTCCTCCGCCGGGAAATCAAGAAGCTGTTCGCAGCCTGACATGGCTCTCGCCCTGCCGCTTGCCGGCTGGGCCGAGGCGCAATTGCAGGCGATCCGGGCGCTAGCGGGAACGCCGACGCTGGCCGGGTTGAGCGGCGCGCAGCTGCTGGGCGAGCGGGCGGCGTTGAACGGCTTTGCCATACCGGGGCGGCGCTCGGCCGGTGGGGGGTGTCGACTCTACGACACGATCGACGGACAGGTCGCGCTGACCCTGGCGCGGGCCGATGACCGGGACTTGATGCCGGCGCTGTTCGGCGATGTCGGCATCGAAAGTGACAGCGATATTGTCACAGCCTTTGCGTCGACGCAGGCGTCCTCGATCGTGACACAGGGGCGGCAACTGGGCCTTGCGATCGCGGCAATCGACGAGGTGCCGGCCAGCCTGGCCTGTCGCGTGATGATGACAGGGGGGGCCCGGCCGAAGCGCGACCGTCAGCCGCTGGTGATCGACCTGTCGGCGCTCTGGGCCGGGCCGCTGGCCGGGCATCTGCTGGGGCTGGCCGGCGCGCAAGTGATCAAGGTGGAGAGCCGCAACCGGCCCGACCGAATGCGCGCGGGCGATCCGCTGCTGTTCGCGCGGCTGAACCAGCATAAGGCCAATGTCGCGATCGACCTGCGCGACGCGGAGGATCGGGCGGCGCTGATCGCGCTGATCCGCCGCGCGGACATGGTGATCGCGGCCGCCCGCCCCCGCGCGCTGGCGCAATTGGGGATCGATGCCGATGCGCTGGTGCGCGACGTGCCGGGGCTGGTCTGGGTGACGATCACCGGCCATGGCGCGGAGGGCGACGCGGTCCACTGGATCGGCTTTGGCGATGATTGCAGCGTCGCCGGCGTGCTGAGCGCCGCATTGCGACAGGCGAGCGGGCGGATCGGCTTTGGCGGCGATGCCTGCGCCGACCCGCTGACCGGAATCCATGCCGCGCACCGCGCGCTGGCACAGTGGCATGAAGGGATGGGCGCGCATCTGATGCTGTCGATGAGCGCCGTGGTGGCCGAGGCGATCGGCTGGGAACGGGCGCGCGACGCGGAAAGCTTTACCGCGAAGCTGCAGCGCTGGGCAGCGGCCGAGGGCGCGCCCTTCCCCGCCGTTGCGTCGCGAACCACGGGACCGGTCGCGGCGCTGGGGCAGGATAATGGGGCCTGGCTATGCTGATCCGCGATGCCGAACTATGGGGCAAGGGCCGGGCCGACCTGCGCATCGCCAATGGGCGGATCGCGGCGATCGGCGCGCTGGCCCCTCTGCCCGGCGAAGCGGTGATGGATGCGTGCGGCGGCGCCCTGCTGCCCGGCCTGCACGACCATCATATCCATCTTGCGGCCTATGCCGTCGCCCGCGCCTCGCTGCCCTGCGGACCGCCGGCCGTGACCAGCGAAGCCGATCTGGCCGCCGCGCTGGCACAGCCGGGCGAAGGCTGGCTGCGCGGCATCGGCTATCATGAGAGCGTCGCCGGCCTGCCCGATGCGCGGACGATCGACCGATGGCAGGCGGACCGGCCGGTGCGCATCCAGCATCGGTCGGGGCGGATGTGGCTGCTCAACAGCCGGGCATTGGACCTGCTGCTGGCGCTGGACGCGCCGCCGCCGGGGCTGGAGCGGATCGATGGGCGCTGGACCGGGCGATTGTTCGACGAGGATGGCTGGCTGCGCGGGGTACTGGGCGGCACGCCGCCGGCGCTGGACGCGGTCGGGGCCGAACTGGCCCGCCATGGCGTCACCGGCGTTACCGACATGTCGCCGGGCAATGACCGCGCAAGCCTGCGCTATTTCGCCGCCGAGCGGGCGGCCGGTCGCCTGCCGCAGCATCTGGTTGCCGCCGGCACGCTCGCATTGGGGGACTCGGCGCCCCCGCCCGGCATCGCGGTCGGCCCGGCCAAGCTGCACCTGCATGAAAATGCCCTGCCCGACTTCGACCAGTGCGTGACCTTCCTGCGCGCCGCGCATGATCAGGGCCGGGCGATCGCCAGCCATTGCACGACCGAGACCGAACTGGTATTCACCCTCGCCGCGCTGGCACAGGCCGGCGCGCGGCCGGGCGACCGGATCGAACATGCCGGCATCACCCCCGATGCGCTGCTGGAGCAGATGGTCGAGCTTGGCGTGCAGGTGGTAAGCCAGCCGCATTTCATCGCCGAGCGCGGCGATCAGTATCTGCGCGATGTCGAACCGCGCGAACGGCCCTTGCTCTATCGGCTGGGCGCCTTTGCCCGCGCCGGGCTGGTGCTGGCGGCGGGCAGCGACGCGCCCTATGGCGTTGCCGATCCCTGGGCGGCGATGCGCGCGGCGGTATCGCGCAGAACGGATGGTGGCGCGGTCATCGGGCAGGACGAGGCGCTGACGCCCGAGGCGGCGCTCGCCCTCTATCTCGCCGATCCGCTGGATCTGCGCCGGCAGCGTGCAGTCGCGGTCGGGGCGCTGGCCGACCTGTGCCTGCTGGATCGTCCCTGGGCGCAGGCACGGGACCGCCTGCGGGCGGAGGATGTGGCGATGACGTGGATTGCCGGATCAATCATCCATGATCGTGTCGACCAGGCCCCAGCCTAGCGCCGTGCGGGCGTTGATCCGCTTACCCGACAGGATCATCAGCGCCGCGCGCTGACGCCCGATCCGGCGGCTGAGCGAGACGCAGCCGCCTGCGCCCGGAATGATTCCCATCGCCAGTTCGGGCAGATGGAACCAGGCGTCGGCGCTGGCTGTGATCTGCCCGGCAAAGGCCGCCATTTCCAGGCCCGATCCGACGCAGCCGCCCTGGACATGGACCGTCAGCCGATCGGCGCAGCGCAGCAGCGCGTGGGCCGGCAGCGTCTGCATCCTTATGTCATGCGCGGTCGCCGGATCGCGCGTGGTGCCAAATTCGCTGAGGTCCGCGCCGGTGCAGAAGCTGCGGCCCGCGCCGCGCAGGCTGACATGGCTGATATCGGGATCGAGCGCGGCAATGTCGAACGCCACGCGCAGCCCGTCGCGCAGATCGCGGTCGATGGCATTATGGGCATCTGGCCGATCGATCAGGATCGACAGCCGGTCACCGTCCCGATCAACCCGGATGATGCCGGGCGACTGCATCGGCGCGGGCATTTGCGCGGCCAGCCAGCGGGCATGGCCGGCGCTGCCCTGAAGCAGACCATAAGCGAGCGATTCCGCGACCAGCGCCTGGGCGGGGGCCAGCCCGTCGATCAACCGCAGCAATTGCACCAGCACCCGCGCCGCTTCGGGCTGCGCCACGATCTGCTGCGTGATCGCACCGAGCGACACCGGCAGTTCGACCAGAGCGTCGAGCCGCGACGCGAGCGGATGGGTCGGGTCGCCGATCCCCAGCAAGGGAAAGGGCGGCAGGTGCAACGGCGCATCGCTGTGCGGTGCCCGGTCGAGATCGACCAGCCCATAGGGCTGCGCATCCCCGGTCCAGGGGAGCGTCAGGCCATCGGGGTCGATCAGGGCGGCAAGGCCGGGCATGGGTGGCAGGGTAGAACCGGGCCGAAGCGCGGCAAAGGCGGACGCAGCACTGATCGCCAGGGCGTTGCGGACAATGGCTGACCAGCGCCGCGCCCTGCCGCAATATCGCGCCATGGAGACGGATCACCCCAGTCTGCGCGCGCTCGCCGCCGCCGCCCTGCAACGGCCCGCCGATCAGGCAGCGATCCTTTATGAGGGCGAATGGATCGCTTGGGGAGCGCTGCGCGCAGTAGCCGAAGAGATTGATGCGGCAATGGAGGCCAGCGGCATTGCGGCGGATGCCCCGGTCGCCTTCGTCGCGCGCAATCGGCCGGCAGCGCTCGCCGCGCTGCTGGGCCTGATCGCGCAGGGGCGAACGATCCGCATGATCTATGCCTTTCAGTCGGACGCCGCGATCGCCCGCGATCTGGCGCGCATGGCCCCCGCTGCGCTGGTCGCCTTTGCCGAGGATATCGGGCCGGAGATTCGCGCGGTGCTGGCCGCCGAAGCTATAATAGCGGTCGCGATCGACGGCATGACCGCGGCTGCGCTGCCGGGTCATGAACATGCCGCGCCAGAAATTCAGCAGCGCCACGGCCCCGCCGCGCCACAAATCGAGATATTGACCAGCGGCACCACCGGCCCGCCGAAAAGCTTCGCCGTGCCCTATGCGCTGCTGGAACGACATTTCCTCTCGACCCCGCTGACCCGGCAACAGGCGGATGATCCCCAGGCCGCGCCGCCCTTCCTCCTCTATTTTCCGCTCGGCAACATCACCGGCCTCTATTCGACGCTGCCGATGCTGCTGCGCGGGCAGCGGGTCGAGCTGCTGGAGCGCTTCTCGCTCGCCGCCTGGCATGCCCATGTGCGTCGCTGGCGGCCCAGCCATGGCGGCCTGCCCCCGGCCAGCGTGCAGGCGGTGCTGGACGCCGACTTACCGGTCGAAGACCTCGCTTCCCTGCGCGCGATCGGCTGTGGCGCCGCGCCGCTCGATCCCGGCGTGCAGCAGGCGTTCGAGGCGCGCTACGGCATCCCCATCCTGCTCTCCTATGGCGCCACCGAGTTCGCCGGCCCGGTGGCGTCGATGACCGCCGCGCTCCATGCCGAATGGGGATCTCGCAAGATCGGGTCGGTCGGCCGCGCCATGCCGGGCGCACAGTTGCGCATCGTCGATCCAGACAGCGGCATCCCGTTGCCGCCCAACAGTGAAGGTCTGTTGGAAGTCATTGCGCCGCGAATCGGCCCGGAATGGATCCGCACGTCCGACATCGCGCTGATCGATGCCGATGCTTTCCTGTTCCTGCGCGGCCGGGCGGACGGGGCGATCATCCGCGGCGGCTTCAAATTGCTGCCCGAGTCGATCGAACGCGCGCTGATGCTGCACCCCGCCGTCGCCGAAGCGGCGGTGACAGGCATGGCGGATCACCGGCTGGGGCAAGTGCCGGCGGCCGCGATCCGGCTTCACGCCGATTTTGCTGCACCCGCTGTCGCAGCATTGGAAACGCATGTGCGCCAGCATCTTCCTGCCACCCATGTTCCGGTAAAATGGCTGTTCATCAGGGACTTGCCGCGCACCCCGTCGCTCAAGACCGATCGCCGCGCGCTTCAGGCGCTGTTTGCGAATATGTCGCCGGAAACGCAGAATGAGACAGAGAATATCACATAAACGAGGGTATCTCATTTTCTGTTGACAGCCTCCCGGCGTTAGTGAACAACCATGTTCAATAACGAAGGAGAGGAACCATGGCTCTGATCGAGTCCCATAAGCCGAGGGTAGCCAAGACCGAGTCCAACAAGGCGAAGATCGCCAAGCGCGTGGTCGAGGTGCTGGAATTTTTCGACGAGGATCATCCGCAGGCGACGGTGATGGACATTGTCCGCCGCTTCGACCGCCCGCAGTCGAGCACGTCCGAATTGCTGTCGAGCCTGGTCGACCTGGGCCTGCTCCACAAGGATCCGGGTTCGCGCGCCTATTCGCCGACCCCGCGCGCCGCGATGCTGGGTGCCGCGATCCAGCCGCGCATGGTGCGCGATGGCGTCCTCAACGGCCTGATCGATCGCCTGTCGGCCCAGACGGGCCTTGGCATTGCCGTGTTCAGCATGGTCGGCCTCAACATCCAGATCGTTCACTGGCGCGCCGGCAAGAAGGCGCTGCGCACCTCGGCCAATAACGGCCTGGCCGGTGGCCGCCAGGAACGGCTGACCGACTCCGCCGCTGGTCTGCTGATGCTGTCGACCGTGCAGCAGCCGCGTCGCGACGGCCTGATCCGCCGCCTCAATGCCGAAGCGCCGCAGGAGCGCAAGTTCGTCTTCGCCGATGTCGCCGGCCAGGTGCAGCGCTGCCGGGACGAGGGCCATATCAGCGGCTTTGCCGGCTTCGGTTCGATCGCCGACGTCACCGCCATGCTGCTGCCCCACATGCCCGACGGCCAGCCGCTGGCGATCGGCTTCGTCTATGAACCGTCCGACCAGATCGACGCCGCCGGCCTGCAGCGCACGCTCAGCGAAGCGGTCCGCCGCTCGGTCGAGGAACAGTCGCCGGCCGCCTCCGTCCAGCCGATCTTCGAATCCGCCAGCTGGCAGGGCGCGCTGGAGGTGAAGCATGGCTGATGTGAAGGACAAGGACGTCGCCGACGCCCAGGCCGCGCGTAAATATTGGTCGGCCGAAGGCTATACCGAAGGCGGCGTCATCCGCGAGGTCGATTACAGCACCCAGTCGGGCGGGCTCGACCCGTCGCTGGCCGGCATCAAGATCGTCGATACCGACACCCATATCACCGAAGCGCCGGACCTCTTCACCTCGCGCGCGCCGGCCAAGTACAAGGCCAAGGTGCCCTATGTGAAGCAGGACGCCGACGGCGTCGAACGCTGGTATGTGGGCGACCGCAATTTCGGATCGATGGGCGGCAACGTCATCCGCGCCGACAATAACAAGCTGCTCGGCCGTCTTGCCTTCCCCAAGCTGGCGCAGGCGCATCCGGGTGGCCATCTGATCAAGGAACGGCTGCAGGCGATGGACGATATGGGCATCTATGCCCAGATCGGCTTCCAGAATTCCGGCGTGACCCAGGCCGGGTCGCTGATGTCGCTGGGCGACCCCGATCTCGCGGTCGCGATCATCCAGATGTATAATGACGCATCGGCCGAATATCAGCAGGTGTCGGGCGAACGCATCTTCAACATGGCCCATCTGCCCTTCTGGGACCAGAAGGCGATGGAGGCCGAAGCGCGGCGCTGCGTCGACATGGGCCTGCGCGGCTTCGTGCTGCCCGACACGCCCGAGCGCGTCGGCGTGCCGAGCTTCCTCAATGATTATTGGACGCCCTTCCTGGAAATGTGCGAGGCCGAAGGCCTGCCGCTCAATTTCCACCTCAATGCGGCGATCGATCCCAATACGCTGACCTGGGACGGCTTCGGCTTTGAACAGACGCTGTCGGTGGTCGCCACCATGTTCTCGATCGGCAATGCCGCGACGCTGGGCAACTGGATGGTGTCGGGCCGGCTCGACCGCCATCCCAAGCTGAAGATCGGCCTGATCGAAAGCGGCGCGGGCTGGGTGCCCTTCGCGATCGAGGCGCTGGAGCATCAGTTCGACGAAATGCTGCCGAGCAAGGTGGGCCTGCTCAACAAGCGGCCCTGGGAATATTTCCGCGACCATTTCTGGGTGACCTTCTGGTTCGAGAAGGTCGCGCCCAAGCTGCTGCTGGAAACGATCGGCGTCGACAAGGTCATGTTCGAAACCGACTTCCCGCACCCGACCTCGCTCTATCCGGGCGTGCAGGCGCATCTGACCGATGTGCTGGGCGGCTACGACTTCGCAGTGAAGAAGAAGGTGCTGCAGGACAATGCGGTGAACCTCTACAAGCTGCCCTTCTGAGGGGCCCAATCAGGATGGAAACGGAAAGGGGCGCTCCTGCCGGGAGCGCCCCTTTCCATTGGAGGGCAGTCGTCGAAGACAGTCATTGGTGAAAAATGGAGGCGCGAAAGCGCTCCGCCGCCAGACAGATGATCGGCGGCGAAGGGCCATGATCGCGGCAATGTCGGTCAGTCCAGCGGCTTTGGCGCGCCCGTCCCCATGTAGCGGGACAGGTTATAGTGCAGGCTGGCCACCGCCCGCTCCATATAGGGGTTGGGCTGGGTACCGCGGAAGCCGACATTCTTCATGCCCTGCTGCACCGCCTGCATATTGGTGAAATCCTGTTGCAGCACCGGCGGCCATTGTTCCGCGCTGGTATATTCCCATTCGGTGGCGGGCGTTTCCGCGTCCGGGAAGAGTTCATAGACCGCCGCCTCGAAAATGCACTTGTCCGGATCCGCGCCATAGGGGCGGGCGGAGTAGCAGAGCATATTGTTGACGGCGTGGCCGATCTGGAAATTGGGGAAGATCTGCCAAGCGGTGCCGCTCTTGGCGGTATGGGCGGGTTCGACCACTGGCCAGAAGACACCGCGCTTCTCGTCATCGGCGCGGGCGATGGCGAGCCAGTGCTGTAGCACCTGCGGTGCGGGGGTGCCCTCGGGCAGTTCGTCCTTCAAGCGCTGGGCGGCGGCGACCAAAGTCATGGTGGTGTTGGTATTGGCATTTTCCCAGGTGAAAAGCTGCATCTCCGCGGTCGACAGGCGCGGGTCTTCGCCCGATCCGATGCGCAGCTTGGCCTGGTTCTCGTCCATATTCTTGGGCGCTTCATAGCCGATATTGGTGTGCAGCCCATGTTTGCGCGCCCAGCCGCGAAATTCGCCGAAGGCGTTGAATTCGGGATGGGTGGTCTGGACATGATAGGTCTCGCTGAACGCCTCCATCGCGACCTTCCAGTTGCAGTCGAAGATGATCCATTTGCGCCAGCGATAGCGCATATTCTGGAGGCCGAAGGGATCGAGCATGTCGGGCACCACGCCCAGATAATCGGCGAGCGGGCCGCAATCGGGATCAAGATTGATCCAGGCCCAGCCGCCCCATGTGTCGACGCTGACCTTGCCGAGCGCGGTGCGCTGCGCCGTCAGCTTGCCCTGCCAGTCATCGGCATGGTTGGCGAAGGTGCATTGGCCCTGGCGGTCGAAGGTCCAGCCATGAAAGCCGCAGATGATCGACTTGCGGTTGCCGCGCGCGTTGCGCTGGCCTGCGGGCGTGTCGATCAGGCGGCGGCCGCGATGCGGGCAGACATTATGATAGGCGCTCAGTTCATCCGGCCCGGTGCGCATGATGATGACCGAGTCTTCGAGAATGTCATAGGTGACGAAATCGCCAACCTCGGGAATATCCTCCAGCCGGGCCGCCTGCAGCCAGACCTTGCGCCATAGCCGCTCCTGCTCGGCGCGGGCATAGTCCTTGGACACATAGGCTTCGACCGGGACGACGACCGGCTCGATCAGATCCTCGCCGGGCGTGCCGATGCTGCTGATCTCGTTCATGGCCTATTCCTTCTCCATTTCACCCTTTTGCCACGCCCGCGTCACCCGGACTTGACGATTTCAGACAGTCAGGCTCAGCGCCCGGTCCATTGCGGCGTGCGTTTTTCGGCAAAGGCGCGCGGTCCTTCCTGCGCGTCCTTGCTGTTATAGGTATGTTCGGAGGCCGCGCGGGCGGCCTGCAGCGCAGCGGCGCGGCCCATCTCGGTCGCCAGCATCACCGTGTCGCGCCCGGCCTTCACCGACAAGGGCGCGCCCTCCAATATCTCCGCCGCCAGATCGAGCGCGGCCTGCATCAGGGCTTCCGGCTCGGCCAGGCGATTGACCAGGCCGATTTCGTAGGCTCGGCTCGCGGTGATCGGTTTGCCGGTGAGGATGATTTCCATCATGATCCGCTGCGGGATCATGTGAATGAGCGGCGCGGACCAGGGTGAGCTGCGGCCCACCTTCACCTCGGTAATGGCGAAGCGCGCGGCCGTGCTGGCAACGCACAGGTCGCAGGCCTGGGCGATCATCCAGCCGCCGGCAAAGGCGACGCCATTGACCGCCGCGATCGTCGGCTTGCTGAGTTCGATGCTGTCATAGGGCAGCGGGAACATGGCGCGCGGCGGCACGGTCATGCCGGTGTCGACCATTTCCTTGAGGTCGCCGCCCGCGCAGAAGGCCTTGTCGCCCGCACCGGTCAGGATGGCGACGCGCAGGGCCGGATCATGCTCGAACCGGTCCCAGGCGGCACGCAGCCCCTCGCGCACGTCGCGACCCAGGGCATTGCGCTGGTCGGGGCGGTTGATGGTGAGGATGGCGATGCCGTCGGACCGCGCCTCGAACAGGACAGGATCGTTCATCAAAATCCCCTCTGCTGGATGATATGGGCCGACCGCTCCAGCTCCTCGCGGAAGGTGGGATCGGCGATGGCGATCAGGCGGCGGGTGCGTTCGGCCAGCGTCTGCCCTTTCAGTTCCGCCGCGCCATATTCGGTGACGATGATGTCGACATCGCTGCGCGCGGTGGTGACCGGGCCGGACAGGCAGGGCACGATCTTGCTCAAACTGCCGCCCTTGGCCGAGGCGGAGAGCGCGATGATCGAGCAGCCGCCGGGCGAGCGGGCGCCGGCGCGGACGAAATCGACCTGGCCACCGGTGCCGCCGAGATAGGCCGCGCCGGACTGTTCGGCATTGACCTGGCCGGTCAGGTTCACCTCCAGCGCGCTGTTGATGGTGACGAGACGCGAGAGCCGCCCGAGGACTGCGGCGTCATGGGTGTAGCTGGTCGCGCACATGCGGATGGCCGGGTTGTTATGCGCCCAGTCATAGAGGCGGCGGGTGCCGATCAGCGCGCCGTTGATCGAGACGCCGGTGTCGATTTCCTTGCGCGCGTTGGTCAGCACGCCGGCTTCGGCCAGTTCCACCAGCCCGTCGCCCAGCATGCCCGAATGGACGCCCAGATCCTTGCGATCACCCAGCAGCCGCAATATCGCGTCGGGCACCGCGCCGACCCCGGTCTGGATCACCGATCCGTCGCCGATATAGGCGGCGCAGTTGCGGGCGATCGCCTCGTCGGTGGTGCTGATCTTCGCGGGCGCCACCTCGACCGGCGGGCGCGACACGGGGATGGCGACGTCGATGGCCGACGCCGGGATCAGCTCGCCCGGCACATAGGGCACGGCTTCGTTGATCTCCGCAATCACCACCCGCGCCTTGTCCACGGCGGCGCGGACATAGTCGCCGATCAGGCCGCAGCTATGATTGCCGTCGGCATCGGCGGGGCTGAGCTGGATCATCGCCACGTCGCAGCCGATGATGCCGGCCGTGATCATCGGCTCGACCTGGCTGACATGGACGGGGATGACCTGCAGCTTGCCGGCCTTGGTCATCGATCGCAGCGCGCCGATCGCCCCCATGGAGGAAAGGCGGAAACTGTCGGCGCTTTCGGGCGTGAACAGGCCTGAGAAGCTGGTGGCGATGAAGGCGGACAGGTCACCGATCCCGGCGCCCTGCTCGATCAGTGCGCTGACCAGGCTGACCGGCTCGCCGCAGGCCTGGCCAAAGACGATGCGGTCGCCGCGCCGCAGATAGGGGGTGAAGTCGATCATGAGGCCCCGGCCTGGCGCAGCAATTGTTCGGCGCGGCTGAGATAGGGCCGGTCGAGCATCCCGCCCTTGTAGCCGATCGCGCCGACGCCGGGATTGGCGGCGAAGATGTCTACGATCGCCTGCGCCTCGGCGATCTCCTCTTCGGTCGGGGTGAAGGCGGCGTTGATGACATCGACCTGCGCCGGGTGGATCGCCAGCATGCCGCGATAGCCGTCGCGCCGGACCTTTTCGGCGCGCGCCTTCAGCCCGTCGAGGTCGCGGAAATCGCCCTGGATCGTCTCGATCGCGGTGACGCCGGCGGTCGCCGCGCCCAGCAGGCACATGGAGCGCGCCAGTTCATAGGTGAAGCCATAGCTGCCATCGGCATTGCGGTTGGAACTGGCGCCGATCGAGTCGGCCAGATCCTCCGCGCCCCAGGTCAGTGCCACCACGCGCGGCGCGCCCTTGTAATCGCCGGTATGGAACATGGCTTCTGCCGTTTCGGTGACCAGCACGATCAGCGGGGTCGATCCCCGTTCGATGCCATGCGCGGCCTCGAATGCGGTCAGATAATGGTCGAGCCGTTCGACATCCTGCCGGCCATAGACTTTGGGCAGCATGATGCCGCCCGGCCGCGCCGGCATGATCGCGGCGAGATCATCGAGCGTATAGGGGCCGTCGAGCGGATTGACCCGGACCCAGAGCCGCTCGCGCCCTTCCGGCCTGGCGGCGAGGAAATCATGCACCATCTGGCGGGCGAGCGGCTTGTTTTCGGTCGCGACCGCATCCTCCAGGTCGAACAGCGCGATATCGGCGGCGCTGTCCGCCGCCTTGGCCATCTTCTTCTCGCTGTCGCCCGGCGCGAACAGCCAGGAGCGCATCTTGATCGGCAGCGTCATCGTCTCTCGCCTCAATAGGATTTGGGCAATTCCAGCACCTTTTCGGCGATGAAATTGAGGATCATGTGGGGGCTGACCGGAGCGGTGCGCGGGATCAGCACTTCGCGCAGCAGCCGTTCGACATGATATTCCTGGGCATAGCCCATGCCGCCCAGGGTCAGCATCGCGGTATGGCAGGCCTCGAACGCGGATTCGGCGGCGAGATATTTGCCGCTGTTCGCTTCCACGCCGCATTCCTCGCCCTTGTCGAACAGGGTAGCGGCCTTCATCACCATCAGGTTCGCCGCCTCCAGCTGCATCCAGCATTTGGCGAGCGGATGCTGGATCCCCTGATTCATTCCGATCGGCCGGTCGAAGACGATGCGTTCGCGGGCATAGCGGGCGGCGCGCTGGATCGCGTTGCGGCCGATGCCGATTGCTTCGGCGCCGAGCAATATGCGTTCCGGGTTCAGCCCCTTGAGGATGATCCTGAAGCCCTGACCTTCCTCGCCGATCCGATCCTCCTCGGGGATGAAGAGGTCGTTGATGAACAGCATGTTGGAGCCGACCGCGTGGCGACCCATCTTGGGGATCAGCTGATGCTCGATCCTGTCACGATCCAGTTTGGTGAAGAAGAGCGACAGGCCCTGCGTCTTGTTCTTCACTTCATCGAGCGGGGTGGTGCGGGCGAGCAGCATCATCCGGTCGGCGACATGGGCGTTGGTGATCCAGATCTTCTCGCCATTGACGCGGTAGCCGCCCTCGACCCGATCGGCTCTGGTCTTGAGCTTGGTGGTGTCGAGCCCGGTATTGGGTTCGGTCACGGCAAAGCACATCTTCTCCGCGCCCGAGATGATCGGCGGGATCATGCGCTGCTGCTGCTCCGCCGTGCCGAACAGGGCGATCGGCTCCAGGCTGAAGACCGGGCCGTGGATGCTGGACGCCGCCGTCATGCCGCCGCCGGCCTCCGCCACCGCCTGCACCATGATCGCCGCTTCGGTAATGCCCAGGCCTGCACCACCGGTGGCTTCGGGCATGGCGATGCCCAGCCAGCCGGCGTCCGCCATCGCCCGGTGGAAATCGAAGGGGAAGACGGCATCCTTGTCCCGTTCCAGCCAATAATCGTCGGGGAACTGGGCACAGAGCTGGAACACCGCATCGCGGATGTTCCTCTGGTCTTCGGTCAGGGCAAAATCCACGTCTCTGGGGGCCTTCTGCTGGCGTCTGGATGATCGCCTGCGGGTATCATCCGGCCTCCCGCGCGCACAATCGGGCGGCCCCACATATCGGTGGGGCGAAGGGGTTGCGCGTGGATTTCGCCGCGCCCTTGGCCTAGCCCCAAGGCAGTTATGGGGAGAGGATGATGGACGCGACGCACATGCCGAAAGGGCCGCTGGCCGGGATCCGCGTGGTGGACCTGACGGCGATGGTATTCGGCCCCTATGCGACCCAGATCATGGCGGACATGGGCGCCGACGTGATCAAGATCGAGCCGCCGGCGGGCGATGCGACGCGCTATATCAATGCCGGGTCGACGCCCGAGCTGGGCGGCGTCTTCACCAACGTCAATCGCGGCAAGCGCAGCCTGGTGCTGGACCTGCGGCAGGAGGCGGACAAGGCGACGCTGCGCGCGCTGATCGCCACCGCCGATGTCTTCATCCACTCGATGCGCGGCAAGGCGATCGCCAAGCTGGGCTTCGACTATCAGGCCGTAAAGGCGATCAGGCCCGACATCGTCTACACCAATTGCTATGGCTATAGCCGACGCGGGCCGGACGGCGACAAGCCGGCCTATGACGACACGATCCAGGCCGAATGCGGCATCCCGCATCTGCAACAGCTGATGACCGGCAAGCCCGATTTCATGGCGACGATCATCGCCGACAAGGTGGCGGGCCTCACTGGCCTTTATGCGACGATGATGGCGCTGTTCCACCGCGAGCGCACCGGCGAGGGGCAGGAGGTGGAAGTCTCCATGTTCGAGACCATGGCGTCCTTCATGCTGACCGAACATGCCAGCGGCATGCTGTTCGAGCCTCCGCTGGGGCCGGCCCATTATCACCGCGTCGTCGCCCGCAACCGCAAGCCCTATGCGACCAAGGACGGCCATGTCGCCGCGCTGGTCTATAATGACAAGCATTGGAACGCCTTCGTCGCGGCGGTGAACCCGCCCTGGGCGACCGAGGAATTCGATACGCTGGCCAAGCGGGCGAAGCAGATCGACCGGGTCTATGGCCTGCTGGGCGAGACCTTTGCCGAGCGGACGACGCAGGAATGGCTGGAGCTGCTGGAGGCGCTGCATATCCCGGCCGCGCCGCTGCGCACCACGGACGAACTGTTCGACAATGCGCATCTCAACGCGATCGGCTTTTTCGAGACGGTCGAGACGCCGCAGGGGCCGGTGCGCTTCCCCGGCGTGCCGACCTGGTTCTCGCAGACGCCGGGCCGGGTCGCGGGCGGCGCGCCGGAACTGGGCGCGCACAGCCGGGAGGTGCTGGACGAACTGGGCGCGGCCGTCCATCGGTAGGGCGATGGGTTGGGGCGCTGCCTTGGCGCTCCCCGGCCCGCCCTATACCACTTCATCCAAGCAAGAAATCTGGGTGAGGCATGGCATGGTTGAGGCTGCTGAAATGACGCGTGCGGGCTTCCCGCTGGAAATCAGCGATCCCGAGCGCATTCCCACGGCACGTTATTATGACGCGGATTTCTATCGCCGCGAATGCGAGGAATTGTGGCCCCATGTCTGGCAGATGGCCTGCCGCGTGGAGCAGGTGCCGGAGGTCGGCGACTGGATCGAATATAGCAATCTGGGCAAGTCCGTCATCATCGTGCGGACCAAGGACGGCATTCGCGCCTATCATAATGCCTGCCGCCATCGCGGCGTGCCGCTGACCGAGGGCAGCCATGGCAATTGCAAGGGCAAGGGCTTCATCTGCCCCTTCCATGGCTGGCGCTGGAATATCGAGGGCAAGAACACCTTCGTCTATGGCCGGCACATGTTCAGCGAGCATCAGCTGGACGAGCAGGATCTGGCGCTGCGCCCGTGCCGCACCGAGATCGAGATGGGCTGCGTCTTCATCAATTTCGACGATGACGCGCCGTCGCTGCGCGAACAGCTTGGGCCGCTCGCGGTGGGGCTCGACGCCTATAATGCCGACAAGATGCGCGCCGAATGGTGTTTCGGCACGGTGCTGCCGGCCAATTGGAAGGTCGCGATGGAAGCCTTCATGGAAGGCTATCATGTCATGCGCACCCATCCGCAGCTGCAGCAGAAGGTGCCGATCCTCTACAACATGATGTACGGCATGGACACGGGCGGGATCGGCGTGCCGATCAATCCCAACCGGTCGATGAAGGAAAATATCGTCGACCAGGTCGACCATATGCAGCTGCTGAGCGAGGGCATGGCCGGCATGTGCCATGCCAAGGATGTCGCTGTCGCCCGCACCCTGATCGACGTCGAACTGCCCGAAGACCCGCAGCAGGCGATCATGCACTGGTTCGGCATGGTCAATCATTGCGTCACCCAGGCCGGACAGGCGCGCGGCGAACCCACGCCCGATCTCAACAAGCTGGCGGTGGAAACCCCGGTCAAGTCGGTGGAATTCATCTTCCCCAACTATTTCCTGCTGCCCTTCCTTTCCAGCATGGCCGCCTATCGCATCCGCCCGCTGGGACCGGAAAGCTGCATGTTCGAACTCTGGTCGCTGACCCATTTCGCCGAGGGGCAAGAGCCGCCGGTGGTGATGGAACCGGTGATGCTGCCCTATGACAGCGACCAGTTCCCGATGATCCCGCGCCAGGATTATTCCAACATCCCGCTGCAGCAGAAGGGGCTGCATGCCGAGGGCTTCGACTTCATGCGCCTGTCCAAGGTGATCGAAGGGCTGATCAGCAATTATCAGCGGATCATCGACGGCTATATCCGGCATGAACCCATGGACAAGCTGAGCGCGGCGACGCAGAAGCTGGCCGGCAATTTCGACGGGCCGGTGCTCGATCTGGGCTTCTGAGCCGGCGGGAGGCGGGGTCATGAAATTCGCCTTCGGCATGCCGCGGCTGATCGAGCTGAAGGCGACGATGCAGCCCTGGGAATTGTCCGTCAGCGGAGCGGACCAGACGCGGCTGGCCAGGCTGGCCGATGACCTGGGTTACGACATGATCAGCGTGCCGGAACATTTCCTGATCCCGCGCGCCCATGTCGACCTGTCGGGGCCGCATCATTTCCATGCCTATGCGGCGATGGGCTATTATGCCGGCGCCACCAGCCGCATCCGCATCAACAGTTCGATCGCGATCCTGCCGCTGCAGCATCCCGCGATCACCGCCAAGGCGCTGTCGACGATCGACTGGCTGTCGGGCGGCCGGGCGATGGTGACCTTTGGCGCGGGCTGGCTGGAGCAGGAGTTCGACTTGCTCGGCGTCCCCTTCCACCAGCGCGGGCGAATGTGCGACGAATATCTGGCTGCGATCGTCGAGCTGTGGACCAGCGATGATCCGCAGTTCGAGGGCGAGTTCGTGTCCTTCCGCGATGTCGCCTTTGCCCCGCGCCCGGTGCAGCAACCGCATCTGCCGATCTGGATGGGCGGCGAGGCCGACGCCGTGCTCAGGCGCGCCGC
Organism: Sphingobium sp. L-44; assembly: GCF_056859495.1. Lineage (NCBI taxonomy): Bacteria > Pseudomonadati > Pseudomonadota > Alphaproteobacteria > Sphingomonadales > Sphingobiaceae > Sphingobium > Sphingobium sp. L-44. The sequence goes on from NZ_JBSXOQ010000096.1 coordinate 116,800, forward strand.
GCGCCATGCCAGCGGCTGGTGGCCTTATCTGACGAAACCCGAGGATATCCCGGCCAAGATCGACTTCATCAAGTCTCAGCCGGGCTATGACGGCCGTCCGTTCGACGTGATGTACGGCTTTGCCACCAGCCGGGTCGGCGAGGGTCATGCCGTGGTCGACGATCCGCGCGCCCGGCCGGGCATGACCGCACCCGAGATCATCGACCGGCTCGGCTGGTTCGGGACGCTGGGCGTCACCATGAGTTCGGTGCCGATCCCGGCGGTGCGCAGCATCAGCGAATATGAGGATTATGCCCGCTGGGTGATCGAGGAGATCAAGCCCAAGCTGGGCTAGAGCCTGATCGTCTGAGGTGAAAGCGCACCGTGCTTTCACCGATGGCGTGAATCAGGTTCTCTCAAGGATTCTAACCCCAGAGGGCATCGGCCGCCGCCAGCGCCTGGCCGCCGCGCCCGCCCAGGTCGCCGATCAGCACCTTCAGCCGATAGGTCCACAGGTGCAGCGGATGCTCCAGCGTCATGCCCATGGCGCCGAGGAACTGGTGGAAATCATAGACGCAGCTGCGCGCCGATTCCTGCGCGTGCAGTGCCGCCAGCGCTGCGTCGCCGGCATCGAGCGTGCCGGCAGCCTTCATCGCCAGCCAATAGAGGCCATTGGCGCGCACCTGCGCCTCGGCCAGGCGATGGCGCAGCGCCTGGAAGGTGGCGAGCGGGCGGCCGAACTGCTGGCGATCAGTGACATAGGTCGCCGTGCTGTCGAGCGCGGCGGCGAGCAGGCCCGCCGCCTCCGCCGCCAGCGCCACGCGCCAGCGGGTGCGGACATCGTCGGCCGACACGGCGTGATCGGTAAGATCGTCGGGCTGGGCGATCAGGCTGCCCATCGGATAGGCATAAAGGGCTTCGGGTTCGGCCCGGATATGCTCAGGCGCCGCGACGAAGCTGCGCACGCGATCGGACCCGACCAGCAGCACCGTCGCACCGGGGGCAAGGAAGCGGACCGGGCGATGGGTCTTGCCTTCCTCCACCAGGCAGAGCGGGCGCGGTGCCGCGTCGCCCAGCAGCGGGCGGATGAGGGCGCTGGCCGCGGCCTCCACCGCCTGCGGCAGGCGCGCCAGCCGTTCGACCACCAGCGCGGCGCTGATCGCGCCCAGATCGGGATCGAAGCCGATGTCTAGGAAGCCGCCTTCGGCGAGGTCGCGGTCCAGCGCCTCGCTGCTGAGGGCAAAGCCCGCCTCATGCAGCGTCGCGCCGGCATAGGGGCGGGTCAGCGTGTCGATCGCGTCGAGAATCGCGATCTGGTCGTCGGTCAGGGACAGGTCCATCAGCGCGGCTCCCGTGGCAGTTTGAGCACATCGCTGGCGATGATGTTGAGCTGGATCTCCGCCGCGCCGGCGGCGATGCCCGCGACGATTCCGCGCTGATGATGCATCTTGAGATAGGGGTGGGCGTCGGCCAGTGCCTGCGGCAGATATTCGACGATGAATTCGCATACCCGCCGTTCGGCCATCACCGTGGCGAAGCGGGCGGAGCTGGATTCGGCGCCGATCGCCTCGCCCCGGCAGCGCCGGTCGACGATCGCATAGCTGGCCATCCGCGCCGCTTCGCACAGGGCGGCGGCATGGGCCGCCTCGATCCGCACTGCCTCGCCGGCAAATTCGCCTTGTGCCTGGAGCAGCACCACCGCCCGGTCGAGCGCGGCGCGGGCGAGGGCATAGCGGGGAATGCCGAGCCGCTCATTGGTCAGCGAATAGCCGATAATCTCCCAGGCCTGGCCTTCCTCGCCCAGCCGCGCCTCCACCGGCACGACGACATCGTCGAAGAAGACCTCGTGAATGTCGCCCTCGCCGATCAGCGAGGGGATTTGCCGCACGGTGATGCCGGGCGTGTCCATCGGCACCAGCAGGATGGAAATGCCCTTCTTGCGATCATCACTGGTGCGGCAGACCAGGAAACAGGAGTCGGCAAGCCCCGCATAGCTGGTCCAGATTTTCTGCCCCGACACGCGATAGACATCGCCGTCGCGGGTCGCGCGGGTGCGCAGCGAGGCGAGGTCGGAACCGGAGCCGGGTTCGGAAAAGCCCTGGCACCAGAGCGCGCGGCCGCCGGTGATGGCGGGCAAATACTGGGCTTTCTGCGCCTCCGAGCCGTAGCGGATCAATGTCGGCCCGACCCAGTTGACGTTCATATATTGGCCGCCGCGCGGTTCGCCCGCGATCCACATTTCCTCGGCCAATATGGTCTGGTGCCAGGGATCGAGCCCTTGGCCGCCAATCTCCCTGGCCCAATGCGGGGTCAGCAGGCCTTCGTCGGCCAGGCGCCCGCAGAAAGTGCGGGCATAGTCGGTCAGTGCCGGGGAGGCCGGGCCATGTTGCGAGAAACGTTCCCAATCCTGCGGCAGCGTCGCGGCAAGAAAATCGCGCAACCGCTGGCGAAAAGCCTCTTCATCCTGCGTCCAGTCAAAATCCATCGGTCCACGCATCCCCTGCCGAACAGGGATGCGATACTTAAGAGCGGCGCGGCGCGACAGGGCGGCGGGCAAGAGAACGCCCCGGTGATGGGCGTGGGCCGGCCCTTGCCGCGCTCCACCGGCTTGGGCAGCTTTCGGGCATGAGCGAGCGCGATTTCAAAATGGCAGCCTCCCTGGATGAGGTGCCGCTGGGCAAGACCAAAAGCGTGACCATCGACGGACGGACCATCCTGCTGTGCAACAGCGACGGGCAGATTCATGCCATCGCCGCGCTCTGTTCCCATGCCGACGAACCGCTCGCCTGCGGTCGCATTCGTCTCGGCTGGATTGCCTGCCCGGCCCATGGTGCCCGTTTCGACCTGGAGACCGGCGCGCCGCTGACCGGCCCGGCGAGCGAACCGATCGCCACCTATCCCGTCCGCATTGTCGACGGGATGATCGAGGTGGCGATCTAGCGCCATCGCCTTGGGGATATCGCCGGCCGCCATCTTGCGGGGGGCGGCGCAATTGGGCCTAGCGTCGGGCATGAGAGGAACCGGAACGGGATGGAGGGGCAGGCTTTGACCGACGCGCTCGACGGGCTGCGGCAGGAAGTGCGCCAGTGGCTGGCCGACAATGCGCCGCAGGGCTGGCGCGACCGCAGCAGCAGCGAGGCCGCCTTCCTGCAGATCCAGCGCGACTGGTTCGCCAAACTGGTCCAGGGCGGCTATGCCGTGCCGCACTGGCCGGCCCAATGGCCGGGCGGCGGCCGCTCGCTTGCCGAACAGAAGATTCTCTATGAGGAACTGGCCCGCGCCGATACGCCGCGGCTGCTGCTGTCCTTCATGTCGACCTATCATGCTGCCTGCACCCTGTTCGAATGGGCGAGCGAGGCGCAGCAGGCGCTGCTGATCCCGCGCATCCTGGCCGGCGAAATCTGGTGCCAGGGCTTTTCCGAGCCCAATGCCGGGTCCGACCTTGCCAATGTCCGCACCCGCGCCGAGCGGGTCGGCGACCATTATGTCGTCAACGGGCAGAAGCTCTGGTCGACCATGGGCCAGTTTGCCGACAAATGCCTGTTGCTGGTGCGCACCAGCAATGACGGGCCGAAACAGGCGGGGCTCACCTATCTGCTGCTCGACCTCAAGGCGCCGGGCGTCATCGCGCGGCCGATCCACCAGATTCATGGTGACGAGGAATTTGCCGAGCTGTTCCTCGACAATGTCGAGATTCCCGTCAGCGACCGGTTGGGCGAAGAGGGGCAGGGCTGGGCCGTGGCGCAATCCACCCTTTCCTCCGAACGCGGCCTGACCCTGCTGGAACTCAGCGCCCGGTTGCGTGGCGCCTTGTGGCGGCTAGGCGAGCTGATCCGGGCGCAGGGCCGGCAGGACGATCAGGGCATAGTGCGGGACTTTGGCCGGTTGAGCGCCAAGGTGGATGCGACCTGCGCCGTCGCCGACCAGTTCCTCGCCAACCGCATCGCCGGGATCGAACGGGTCGGCGACGCGTCGATCGTCAAGCTGTCCTACTCCCGCACGCTGCGGGACTTCACATCGCTCGGGATTCGGCTGGGCGGCATCGACGCGCAATATCACAGCCCGATCACCTTTGGCGGCGGCATGGAGACCGGCAACTGGATGGCGGATTTCATGAACAGCTATGCCTGGACCATCGCCGGCGGCAGTGACGAGGTGCAACGCAACATCATCGCGGAACGGCTGGTGGGCATGCCGCGCGAACCCAAAAGCTGGACGCTGAAGGAGGGCGCGGCATGACCATGACCCGCGCGGAAGTGCAGGATGCGGCCGACAAGGCCTTCGGCCAGAGCGAACTGGCCCCGGATGCGGCGCAGAGCTGGGCGCTGATCGCCGAGATGGGCTGGCTGATGATGGGCGTGCCGGAGGAACTGGGCGGCCTGGGCCTGGGCCGCGAGGCGGCGGGCGTCATCCATCAGGGCGTGGGCAAGGCACTGGTGCCCGGCCCCGTGCTGGCGCAGATGCTGACGATCGAGGCGCTGGCGGCGGCCGATGATCTGCCGGAGCGCGACGCGCTGATCGCGGACGCCATGGCCGGCGAGGTGATGACCGCGTCGCTGACGGGGGGGCTGGACGGCGCCGACCGGCTGACCTGCGTACCGGATGCTGATACGGCCAGCCATGTTTTGCATGTCACGGCGGACCGGGTGGCGCTGGTGCCGGCCGAGCAGGTTTCCGTCACCTATCGCGCCGGATGGGACAAGAGCCGTCGCCTGTCCGATGTCGTCCTTGAAGGCCCCGGCCTCACGCTGGCGCAGGGTGAGGCCGCCCGCGTGCTGGCCGATCGGATCGAGGCGCTGCGCCTCTTCTGCCTGGCGGGCGACAGCCTGGGCGGCGCGGAGGCGGCGCTGGCCATGACCGTCGCCTATCTCGAAACGCGGCAGCAGTTCGATCGGCCGCTGGCGCTGTTCCAGGCGCTCAAGCATCGCGTAGCCGACATGCGCACGCAACTGACCGCCGCCGATGCCCTGTTCTGGAGCCGGGCGCAGCAGGCTGACGTCGATATCATCGCCCTGGGCGCGCTCAAGGCGCTGGCCTGCACCGTTTATCGGCTGGTCGCGGAAGAGGCGATCCAGCTCCATGGCGGCATTGGCCTCACCATGGAGCATCCCTGTCACCTGTTCCTGAAGCGCGCGATGCTGAATGGCGCGCTCGGCGGCGACGCGGATCATTGGGACGAACAAACGGGCAGGGCGGCGCTGGAGGCAGCAGCCTGAACCGGCAAAAAGGGAGAGGAAGCGATGCGTCGATCGATTGCAATGGGCATGACAGCCCTGTCAGCGCTACTGATGGCCGGCATGGCGGGGGCGCAGCAGGGCAGCGCACCTGCCGGACCTGCAAGCGCCGTCGAAGACCCGCTCTTCACCCAGCCCTATATCGATATCGACGAATGGCGCGATGCGCCGGTGCGGCACCGCTATGTCCATGGCGGGTTCAAGGGGACGGAGACCCGCTTCTCCTTCTATTTCCCCGACAAGGCGCACTATCAGGGCCGCTTCTTCCAGCATATCACGCCGGTCCCGGATGACGAGAATCTGGCGCAGAAGCTGACCGATGGCGAGGAAAATTATATCGGCTTCTCGATCGCGTCGGGCGGCTATTATGTCGAGACCAATGGCGGCGGCCGCGACCAGGTGGGCATGCCGGGCAAGCCCAATGATTTCACCATCGCCGCCTATCGCGCCAATGCGGCATCGGCCCGCTATTCGCGCGTCGTCGCGCAGCAGATGTACGGCGGCAAGCGCCCTTATGGCTATGCCTTTGGCGGCAGCGGCGGCGGCTTCCGCACAGTCGGCTCGATCGAGAATACGACCGGCGTGTGGGACGGCGTCGTCCCCTATGTGCTGGGATCGCCGATGGCGCCGCCCAACATGTTCTCCGTGCGGATGCGGGCGATGCGGGTGCTCAACGACAAATTCCCGCAGATATTGGACGCGGTCGAGCCGGGCGGCAGCGGCGATCCCTATGCCGGGCTGACGCCACAACAGGCATCAGTGCTGCGCGAGGTGACGGCGATGGGGTTCCCGACGCCCAGCTGGTTCGGCTGGAAGACGATGGGCATCCATGGCTTTGCCGCCCTTTATGGCGGGATGGTGATGGCCGATGCCGGCTATTTCACCGATTTCTGGACCAAGCCGGGCTATCTCGGCCATGATGATCCCAAGAGTTTCGAGGGCTATCGGCTGCAGCATGACGCGACCATCGCCGCGCCGATCAGCGCGGCGCAGGCGGCGGACCTGAAGCTCGACACCCGCATCACCGATGGCGCGGCCAATGTCGACAATGCCTTTGCCGCGCTGCAGGGCCGGGCGGCGCAGCGCATCGTCGCCTTCCGCCTGTCGAGCCCGCCGCCCGCCACCTATTTCGTCGGCGGCGACCTGATCGTCGGGACGGGCGCGGCGCAGGGCAAGCGGCTGACGATCAACCGGATCGCCGGCGATGTCGTGATCCTGGGCGTGGTCGATGACGCCACCGTCGACCTGTTGAAGGCCGGCGACAAGGTGCGGGTCGACAACAGCAATTTCCTCGCCGCCGAAACCTATCACTGGCATCAGGTGCCGCCGGCCGATGCCGGCTATCCGGTCTGGGATCAGTTTCGCGGGGCCGATGGCAAGCCGCTCTATCCCCAGCGACCCTTCTTGCTCGGCCCGCTTTTCACTGCGGCGACCACCGGCAAGCCGATGGGCCAGCCACCGATGACCGGGCAGTTCCGGGGCAAGATGATCCTGGTCGAAAATCTGTGGGATCGCGAAGCCATGCCTTGGCAGGGCGACTGGTATCGCCAGCGGGTGATCGCTGCGCAGGGCGCGGGCGCCGACCAGAATTTCCGCATCTGGTTCACCGATCATGCGCTGCACGGCGACAGCAGCCATCAGGAAGACCCGACCCGCACGGTCAGCTATCTGGGCATGCTGGAACAGGCGCTGCGCGACCTGTCCGCCTGGGTGGAAAAGGGCGTCGCCCCGCCCGCCAACACTGCCTATCGCATCGATAATGGCCAGGTGATCGTGCCGGCCGATGCGGCGGTGCGCGGCGGGATCCAGCCGGTCGCCAGCGTCACCGCCAATGGCGCGGCCAAGGCGGTGGTGAAGCCGGGCACGGCCGTGACCTTCCGCGCGACCATCAGTGTGCCGCCGGGCACCGGCCGGATCGTGTCGGCGGAATGGGATTTCGACGGCAGCGGCGCCTTTGCCGAAAAGGCGAAGCTGCCCGGCGGTTCGGGCAACAGCCTGACCCTGACCACACGCCACAGCTTCACCGCGCCCGGCACCTATTTCCCCGCGCTGCGCATCGCGTCGGAGCGCAAGGGCAACGCCGCCACACCCTATGCCCGCATTCAGAATCTGGGTCGGGTGCGGGTCGTCATCCAATAGCGGCAGAGGCGGCGCCGCATCATGTGGCGCCCCTGTCCCGTCAGTTCGACACGTCAGGGCATTGGCCCGGACGTTTTTCTTCCTGGCCGGCCTTGAACCAGCGGGTCGACTGGGCATCGACGGCCTCGTCATAATAGCAGACCTCGGCCGTGCCGCTGGCCGGATCGATCAGGGTCAGCCATTGGTGCGGGCCGCAATTATGAGTTTCGCACGACCAGGCGGCGACCTTGCCGTCAACGGTCGCGATCGGCGAGGACGGGCCGCCATCCTCCAGCACCCATTTGCGCACCGCCTTGTCCGCGACCGCCGCCTTCACCGCCGCGACCACGGCGGGATCGTCATTCCAGCTATGGGCGCCGACCTTGTCGAAGGGATATTTGCCGACATACTGGCTGAAGGCGTCTGCGCTGGGCGCGGCGGCATTGGTCACGTTGGCGGCGTTGGCCATGGCATTTTCAACCGCGTTGACCGCGTTGTCGGCGGCATTTTCCGCCGGGCTGCTCTTCTCGCCGCTGCAGGCGGCCAGCGCGACAGACAGGAGGACGGGCAGGGTCAGGACGGTCCAGAGGCGGTGGCGGGTCATCGGCGGTCCTTTGCGGGAGGAGAATGCCCCCATGGTGGGGCGGGACGCGGCAGCGAGCAAGCGCGATTGCGCCACGGGCGCGGAAATTGGCGGCTGATCCGTCTGTAGGGGCAGATGATCGATTGCGAAAGGCCCCTGCCCGATGCGTTTCCCCCCTGCCCTGATCCTGCTCGCCAGCCTGGCCGCCGCGCCCGCCACCGCCCAGACCGCGGCACCCGCCGACGGCCCGTTGAAGGTGGAAAATTACTACCGCGTCAAATGGGGCGGGATGGGCCAGTTCCTGACCACCTATCACAAGCAGCATGAAGCGTTGCTGCGCGAGATGATGCGGCAGGGCTATATCAGCGAAGTCACGGTCGAGATGCCCTTCACCCATATGGGCGGCAGCACGCGGTGGGACGTGCGCACCACCATCGTCTACAAGCATGGCGCCGACGGCGTGGGCGCGGGCGAAGCATACAAGGCGGCGATGGCGGCGGCCAAGGCACGGATGTTCCCCGATAAGGCGGCATTCGATGCCGAGGAGGCCAAGCGCATGGCGGTGACGGAAGATCATTGGGACGTGGTGCTGGAACCCGCGCCATAAGGATCGGCAGGCCATTTGGGGGCATCGCTGCGGCGGACCGTGAAGCTGTCGCGATTCATGGGTCAAATGCCCCCTTTTCCTTTGCCCGAAGCCACGCCATGTTGGGCGGAGTAAAGTGCATCGCGGGAGGCAGGCAAACGCATGTTCGGCGCATTGTGGAAACGAATCTTCGGCAAGACCAACGCTCCCGAGCAAGAACCAGCCCTTCCCCCCTATGATCCGCTCGCGGCGCTGCGCGACCAGGTATGGCGTGACGTCGCCGGGGGATTTCATGACGATGACGCGATCCTGACCGCCGCCCACGACACATTCGTCGAGGAACTGCCCGGCCCGACCCTGCGCCGCGAGGCATCGGCCGCGCTGCGTCAGGCGCTGGCCGAGCATAATGCCGCCGAAAAGGCCTGGCCCGACATGACCGATTGCGACCGGCTGGACGCCGCCTTTGCCGCGTTGGAGGCCGAGGGCGTGATCGCCCGGCAGAATTTCACCTGCTGCGGCAGTTGCGGCGCGATCGAGATCTGGGACGAGATCGAGGAAGCGATCGGCGAAGGGCGTCCGGCCGAGGGCTATGCCTTTTTCCACATGCAGGACACCGAGGCCGCGGTGGAGGGCGAGGCGCTCTACCTCAATTACGGTGCCTGCGCAGCGGGCGAGGCGGCGGCGCTCGACATCGGCCGGCGGATCGCCGCCCAGCTCGACGCGCATGATCTGGCGGTCGACTGGGACGGCAGCTGGAGCATGCGCATCCAGGTGGTGCTCGACTGGAAGAAGCGTCGCACCCTGCGCATGCTGGAAGCCTGAACCGGCGGCGCCTGCTGCGCGCCGACCGTCACCATATCGCGATGCTCGGGTGGAAGCCGCCCTCCCGCCCGCTATGGGTGGCATGCATGTTGATGCGCGTCGGCACGAAACTGGTGCCGCGATATTCGGGTATGATCCTCAACTGATCGACCAGCCCCTCACGGGTGAAACGCTGTAGCGTGCCGCTAATCTGGTCGAGCGCGGCGCCCGCTTCGGGTGGGACATAGCTGATATTCGCCTTGCGCCTCGGCCCGCCCAGACGGATCGGGAAGAGATAGATGCGCACCAGCGCCCCGGTCGCCACAAGCGCCTCCGCCTGTTCGCGCAAGGTGACATGAGAAAAATCGGGCTTGGCCGCTGCCGGATCGGGCGCGCCGACGATGATCGCGGCGAGCAGCAGCGGCAATAACGAAGCGAGACGATGAACCATGGACTTCCTCCTCTGAGGACGAATCATGTTCGTTATTTGTTCTCATATTTTCGGCGATCCTGCAAGCCCGCACGGACGAAGGGCGCAGGGTCACACCCGAAGTTCACAGCGTTATCGACCTTTCCGGGGCATTTGCGCCCGTTTTGCACCGGCCGCGCGTCACCCACGCGCCTGTTCTGCATCAGAACGCGTCACCGCGGCGACGCATAATGCGCCCATGACGCCCCGGTGACGCGACAGCTTTGCACCTGTTCTGCACCGATATGCCTCAGCGCCGCGTCGCGGCCTGTGGGCGAAGCTGGGTGGCGATCGGGTCGGCCATCGCCTGGGCATGCAGCGTCAGCGCGTTGCTCCAGTCCCGGTCGAAAGCGGTGCCGGCGAGGCGGCGGCGCAGGCGATGCGCGCTGGAGGGCGACATGCCGACCATGCGCGCGGCCTGGGCCACGCTGCCGCTCTGGTAGAGGGCGGTCAGGAAGGTCCGCTGCCGGGCCGGGATCCAGCGGGCGGGGGTGAAGATGGCCAGCGCGGGCTGCGCGGGCGGGCGAGCGGGGATGTGCTGTGTCATTCCCCAAGGTAGATCAGAGGATCGCCGTGTAGGACAGGGGATATTGGCGCCGGGGTGTCAGGGGGCGAGATGGTGGCGAAACCAGTCGGCCAGCTCTTCCTCCGACAGGGTGCCGGCGGCGAAATCCAGCATGGCGCGGATCGCATCGGCCGCGTCGAAGCGCACGGCCACGGCGTTCAGCATGAGGAACAGACGGGCCAACACCCAGCCCGTGCGCTTGTTGCCGTCGACAAAGGGATGATTGCGCACCACGCCGAACGCATAGGCCGCCGCGAGAGCGCATCGATCATCCTCGCCATAGGTCCATTGGTTGATCGGCCGTGCCAGCGCGGATTCCAGCATGGCGTCATCACGAATGCCTGTCCCGCCGCTATGCTCGGCCAGTTGGCGATCATGGATGGCGAGTGCGACGGACTTTTCGATCCAAACCGGCTCCGGGCGCGTGGCATCCGGATCGGGATCGGGTGCAACCATGCGCCCTTATTTCGCCAGCACGCGCAAAATATCGCGATCCTCGCGCATGATCTGTTCGGCCAGCGCCATCTTCGCCTCGAAATCGGGATTGGCAGCGGTGATGCGAATGCCATCGGGCGCCTCGGTGACGTACAGGGTATCGCCAGGACCGACACGCAACTGCGCCAGCAACTCCTTGGGCAGAATAACCCCAGCGCTGTTGCCGATCTTCGTGATTTTGAGGGGCATGTTCATACGAGCGTTGTAACATGAAGCCGCGCGCGCGGCAAAATGCGATTGCTCAGTCCCGATCTATCAGCTGTCCCAACCCCGCCTGGCGGAGCCTTTCAGCCCAATCCGGGCGACAATTACGGGCACGAATACAATCGACTTCACCAACATGCATCGCGTCCATCATCCGGGACAATTCTGCTTCCGTTTCCGGCTGGCGCGCGACGTAGCAATGCGAATAGTCATCGCCAGGCAGCCATGCCAGTAGGTCAGGCGCCACATCCTCCCATACGCCGCAGGCAATGCAGCACCCGTCTTCAACATAAAAAGTTCCCGGCACATTTGCGGGGTGGGGTGGTCGGGGCGAATAAGCCTCCACCGCAGGGGTGGGGCGGATAAATCGCCGCAGAAACTTACCCAGCCACACCCCAATCATCACTCTTCGACCTCAATCATGCTCCCTGCCACCGGCGCCCATATAGAGTTCGCTGCCGGTTTCCTTGAAGAGTTTGCTCATCTCTTCCATGCCTTTCAACGCGGCGGCCTTGCTGGCTTCGGCGACTTCCGCGCCGGTGAGACCGGCTTCTAGGAAACCGTCGGCGGGCTGGTTCTTCCTGGCGGCGAAGTCGCGCACTTCCTGGGTGATCTTCATCGAGCAGAATTTAGGGCCGCACATCGAGCAGAAATGGGCGCTCTTGGCGCCTTCGGCCGGCAGGGTCTGGTCATGATATTGTTCGGCCGTGTCGGGATCGAGGCTCAGGTTGAACTGGTCGCGCCAGCGGAACTCGAAACGCGCGCGGCTGAGCGCGTCGTCGCGGACCTTGGCGGCCGGGTGACCCTTAGCAAGGTCGGCGGCGTGGGCGGCGAGCTTGTAGGTGACGACGCCGACCTTCACATCGTCGCGGTCGGGCAGGCCCAGATGCTCCTTAGGCGTGACGTAGCAGAGCATCGCCGTGCCATACCAGCCGATCTGGGCGGCGCCGATCCCTGAAGTGATATGGTCATAGCCCGGCGCAATGTCGGTGGTGAGCGGCCCCAGCGTATAGAAGGGCGCTTCGCCGCAGACCTGGAGCTGCTTTTCCATATTCTCCTTGATCTTGTGCATGGGCACATGCCCCGGCCCTTCGATCATCACCTGCACATCCTGTTTCCAGGCGCGGTGAGTCAGTTCGCCCAGCGTGTAGAGTTCGGAGAATTGTGCTTCGTCATTGGCGTCGGCAATCGAACCGGGGCGCAGGCCATCGCCCAGCGAATAGGCGATGTCATAGGCCTTCATGATCTCCGTGATCTCGTCGAAATGATCGTAGAGGAAGCTCTCCTTGTGGTGCGCCAGGCACCATTTCGCCATGATCGATCCGCCGCGCGAGACGATGCCAGTGACGCGCTTCGCCGCCATCGGGATGTAGGCGAGGCGGACGCCGGCATGGATGGTGAAATAGTCGACGCCCTGTTCGGCCTGTTCGATCAGGGTATCGCGGAAGATATCCCAGGTCAGGTCTTCGGCGATGCCGCCGACCTTTTCGAGCGCCTGATAGATGGGGACGGTGCCGATCGGCACGGGCGAGTTGCGGATGATCCATTCGCGGGTGTCGTGGATGTTGCGGCCGGTGGAGAGGTCCATCACCGTGTCGGCACCCCAGCGGATCGACCAGACCAGCTTGTCGACTTCGGACGCGACGTCGGAGGCGACCGCCGAGTTGCCGATATTGGCGTTGATCTTCACCAGGAAATTGCGGCCGATCGCCATCGGCTCGGATTCCGGGTGGTTGATGTTCGACGGGATGATCGCGCGGCCGCGGGCGACTTCATCGCGCACGAATTCCGGCGTCACATAGTCGGGGATCGACGCCCCCCAGCTTTCGCCGTCGCGGACATATTCGGCGAGGCGGGCACGGCCCAGATTTTCGCGCTCCGCGACATATTCCATTTCCGGGGTGATGATGCCGCGGCGGGCATAGTGCATCTGGGAGACGTTGGCGCCGAGCTTGGCGCGCAACGGGCGCTTCACGACATTGGGGAAGGGCTGGACGCGTCCATTTCTGGATTCCGTCACAGTCGAGACTGTGCCGGTGGCGCTCCGATCGGGGCCTTTGAGGCCATTATCCTCCGGCTTGATCTCGCGCGCATCATATTCCTCGACATCGCCACGATCGCGGATCCAGTCTTGGCGAAGCTGCTGGAGGCCGGCCATGATGTCGATGCGGGCGTCGGGGTCGGTATAGGGACCGGACGTGTCATAGACGCGGACCGGCGGCTCGCCGCTGCCCGGCTCCAGATGAATTTCGCGCATGGCGACCTTGCGCGGACCGACATGGATCTTCTTCGAGCCGCGAATGGGCCCGGTGGTGACGCGCATTTCTGTGCGGGCGGGGACGTCTGCCATAACTTCTCTCTCCTTCAGGCGGAAAGAGAGTGCGGGCGGTGTCACGGGACGAGTGGCACGACGCGCTTCCCTCCCTACGCCAGTGTCAACTGGATCAGGTTCAGCGGGTCGCGGCCACAAAGCCGCCTCTCAACCGTCTGCGGACGGTCCCCCGGGGATATGGGCATTGGATAGCGCAAGCGCGGCGGCAGGGGAAGCCCTTCGCGAGCCGATCGCCTTGCGCCGGGGCGATGGAGACCATAATTGGAAGGAGATCCAGCAAGAGGCCGATCGTGCAGAACAGCGCCCCACCCCATCCCGATTCCGAGAAGGCCCGGCGCAAAGCGTTGCGGCACGAGATGCGGATGGTGGCGGTGCGGCCGCGGCGCTGGGGGCTGTGGCTGCTGACGCTGGGTGCGCTGCTGCTGATCCTGCCGTCGGCCTTTGGCGTTCATAGCGTGATGGGCTGGTCGCCGATGCTGCTGGGGCTGGTCGCCTGCGCCGCGTCGCTGCCGCTGCTGGTGGCGGGCGCGGTGCTGCGGCGGCGCTATCTGAAGGGACAGTTCGCGCGGGATTGAGGACAACAAAGGGGGGCGCAATGAAGAGGTTTTTGACGATGGTTTCTGCTGCCTTGCTGACCGGCGCTGGCGCGCCCGCCCCTGCTCCGGCGGACGATCCGTTCGTCTGGCTGGAGGACTGGACCGGGCCGCGCGCAATGCAGTGGGTGGAGGCGGAGAACAAGGCGACCGTCGCCACGCTGCAGGGCGATCCGCGCTATGCCGGCTATTACAGGGACGCGCTGGCGATCGCGTCGGCCAAGGACCGGATCGCGATGCCGATGCTGATCCATGGCCGCATCTATAATTTCTGGCGCGATGCCGACCATCCGCAGGGCGTGTGGCGCTATACGTCCGAGGCTGATTATGCGTCGGCGTCGCCGAGATGGACGACCGTGCTGGACCTGGATGCGCTGTCCAGGGCCGAGGGCAAGAAATGGGTGTGGAAGGGCGCGACCATCCTCGACCCCGAGGAGCGGATCGCGCTGCTGGCGCTATCGGATGGTGGCGAGGATGCGGTGCGGCTGCGCGAGTTCGACCTGGTCGACGGCCAGTTCGTGCCGGGTGGGTTCGACATTCCCAATGCCAAGCAGGATGCGGTGTGGCTGGACAAGGATACGCTCCTCCTGTCGCGCGACTGGGGGGCGGAAAGCCTGACCAAGTCGGGCTATCCCTTCATCATCAAGACGCTGAAGCGCGGGCAGAAACTGGACGAGGCACAGGAAGTGTTTCGCGGCGCGGCGAGCGACCAGCTCATGTCGATGCCGATCCTGCTGAGCGATGGGCAGGGCAACAGGGCCGCCTTCCTGTTTCGCGGCGTCACCTTCTTCGGCAACGAGACCTGGCTGTTGACGGCGCAGGGGACGAAGCGGCTGGCGCTGCCGGCCAAGAGCCAGCTGCAGGGCATGGTCGACGGGCAGGTGCTGATCCAGACCAGCGAGGCGTGGGAAAGCGGCGGCGTGACCGTGCCGGCAGGGGCGCTGGCGAGCGTGGCGCTCAAAGCCCTGCAGGAGGGCGGGGTGCTGACGCCCGAGATCTTGTTCGCGCCGACGCCGCGCCAGTCGATCGACGGGGTGGTGGCGACGCAGAACCGGGTCGTGCTGAGCCTCAACGACAATGTACGCGGGCGGGTGCGGGTCTATGCGCGCGGCGCAAAGGGATGGAGCGCGCAGCCGGTCGACCTGCCCGACAATGCGACGATCAGCACGGTCGCCGCGTCCGACAAGAGCGACCAGGCCTATCTGAGCGTCGCGGGCTTCCTGGCGCCGACGACATTATGGGCGATGGATGCGGCCGACCCGAAACCGGTGCAGGTGAAGGCGATGCCGGCGCGCTTCGATGCGGCGGGTCTTGTCGTCGAACAATTTGAGGCGACGTCCACCGACGGGACCAAGATCCCCTATTTCATCGTCCACAAGAAGGGGATGACGCCCGACGGCAGCACGCCGACGATCATGACCGCCTATGGCGGCTTCGAGGTGCCGATGACGCCCAGCTATGCCGCGATCACCGGCAAGCTGTGGCTGGAGCGGGGCAATAGTTTCGTGCTGGCCAATATCCGCGGCGGCGGCGAGTTCGGCCCGGCCTGGCATGAGGCGGGCCTCAAGACCAAGCGCCAGATCATCTATGATGATTTCGCGGCGGTGGCGCAGGATATCTTCGCCCGCAAACTGTCCAGCCCGCAGAAGTTCGGCATCTATGGCGGGTCCAATGGCGGGCTGTTGATGGGGGTCGAGTTCAACCAGCATCCCGAACTCTGGAACGGGGTGGTGATCCAGGTGCCGCTGCTCGACATGATCCGATACGAGCAGATCGCCGCCGGTGCGTCCTGGGTCGATGAATATGGCAGCGTGTCAGTGCCGGAGGAAAAGGCGTTCCTCGAGAAGATTTCGCCCTATGCCAATATCCGCAAGGGGGTGGCCTATCCCACGCCCTATATCTGGACCACGACCAAGGATGATCGGGTCGGGCCACAGCATGCGCGCAAGTTCGCCGCGCGGCTGAAGGACTATGGCCTGCCCTATCTCTTCTACGAGGACACCGCCGGCGGCCATTCGGGCGACGCCGATATCGAACAGGGCGCCCGGTTGCAGGCGATGCAGATGGTCTATTTCAGCCAAAGGCTGGAGGGGAAATAGGGGCTAGGCCGCGTGGACAAATTCAGTGCGGACCGAATGGCCGAGATGGGTGGTTATCAGTCTGTCAGCTTTTGGAGAGATAGCTGGCAATAGCTGACACCGCGTGGTGAAAAATCATTGGCCAACAATGGCCCATTTGCGAACGTTTCGATGTGCAGTAGGTCTAGCGGTATGAAGGATTTCGCTTCCGATCTGATCGTCCTCAACCAGCGAATGCGTGCGGGCACCATCTTCTTCGATAACTTCGAGGGGATCAACGCTTCAGAGAAGCTGTATAGCAATCTTGAGATGTTCGGACTGGCGCGGTCGGATGTGATGATTTTAGGCGTCACCCCCGATGGGGACGACACGGTGATCGGGCATCTTATCACTCGGGACGGGGCATCTTTCACCTTCGATCTTGATTTGGCTAATCCCGAATATTCACGCGTCGAAGGCCCTCACATCACCACCGGAAAGGGCAGATGTCATTCAGAAGGCGTGATTGAAGCCGTCGCTCGCTGGTTCAGGGATCACTGACCTGAACCTGCCGCTGCCCTCCTGCCAAATCTGTCCCTTTTCCTTCAATTCGCCATCTAAATGAGCGGCGGCTTTCAACGATCCAAATGAATAGAAGGGGTGGCAAGAATTGGTCGCAAGCCGCCCTACCCACATCCGTCATGCGGGCTTGACCCGGCATCCCACTTTTCTATGCAACAGATAAAGAAGCGGGACCCCGGTTCAAGGCCGGGGTGACAATGGCAGCTTCTGGTCGCTCCCTGCCAATCACGACCTGCGTCATCCTGACAGAAGTCAGGATCCATTCTGCGCCAGAAAGGAAGCGCTGAATGGATCCCGGATCAAGCATGCCCTGAGCCTGTCGCAGGGACCGGGATGACGTCGGTTAAATGAGGGGATGGCCGGGGCTGACGCGAACGGAAATTGCGAGAATCTTTGGCGAAGCGACAGTTTCGCATTGCATTGCAGCAAAGCGTGGTTTCTGATCGCATCATGCTCAAGGCCGCGCTGCACCACCTGACCGCCTATCGCTATAGCCGCCCGATCCGTCTGGGTCCGCAAGTGATAAGATTGCGGCCCGCGCCGCACAGTCGCACCAAGATCCCCAATTATGCGCTGAAGATCGAGCCGGCGAACCATTTCCTCAACTGGCAGCAGGACCCGCACGGCAACTGGCTGGCGCGGATCGTCTTTCCCGATCCGGTCGACCATTTCAGTATCGAGGTCGACCTGCTGGCCGATCTGGATATCATCAACCCGTTCGACTTCTTCGTCGAACCCTATGCGGAAAATTATCCCTTCACCTATGACGAGCAGCTGGAGACCGATCTGGCGGCCTATTATGACGTCGAGGCGCAGGGGCCGCTGTTCGAGGAACTGGTCGCGCAGCATGCCGCGTTCGAGGGGCGAACGATCGACTTCCTGGTCGATGTGAACAGCAAGCTGCAGCAGCGCATCGGCTATGTCATCCGCATGGAAACCGGGGTGCAGTCGCCCGAGGAGACGCTGGACATCGGCACCGGATCGTGCCGCGATTCCGCCTGGCTGCTGGTGCAGCTGTTGCGACGCCTCGGCTTTGCCGCGCGCTTCGTGTCGGGCTATTCGATCCAGCTGGTTGCTGACGTCGAGCCGATCGAAGGGCCCAAGGGCGTCACCCAGGATGTGGTCGACCTGCATGCCTGGGCCGAAGCCTATGTGCCCGGTGCCGGCTGGATCGCGCTTGATGCGACCAGCGGCATGTTCGCGGGCGAGGGGCATATCCCGCTCTGCGCCACGCCCCATTATCGGTCCGCCGCCCCGATCAGCGGCATGGCCGAGCCGGCCGAGGTCGATTTCAATTTTGCGATGAATGTCAGCCGCATTGCCGAGGCGGTGCGGATCACCAAGCCCTTTACCGAAGGGCGCTGGGCGTCGCTGATGGCGCTGGGCGAGCAGGTGGACGCGGACCTGATCGCGCAGGATGTGCGGCTGACCACCGGTGGCGAGCCGACCTTCGTCGCGGTCGACGACCCGCAGGCGGGCGAATGGAATGGCGACGCGGTGGGCCCGACCAAGGCGGGCTATGCCGACCGGCTGATCCGGCGGCTGCGCGACCGTTTCGCGCCGGGCGCGCTGCTGCACCATGGCCAGGGCAAATGGTATCCGGGCGAAAGCCTGCCGCGCTGGGGCTATTCGATCTACTGGCGGGCGGACGGCGTGCCGATCTGGCGCGACGCCGGGCTGATCGCGGGCGAGCCGGAGGCGGGCGATACGACCATTACCGCCGAGGATGCCGGCCGCTTCCTGACCGCCATGGCGGACGGGCTGGGGGTCGAGACGGATTTCGTCCAGCCGGTGTATGAGGATGCGCTGGCCTGGTCGGTGAAGGAGGCGGAATTGCCCGCCAATACCGAGCCGGGCGACCCCAAGTTCGACAATCCCGAGGAACGCAGCCGGATGGTGCGCGCGTTCGAGGGCGGCCTTAGCAAGACGGTCGGCTATGTCCTGCCGATCCAGCGCTGGCAGACGCAGGCGAGCGCGCCGCGCTGGCAGAGCGAGGTGTGGAAGGTGCGGCGCAAGGCGCTGTTCGCGGTGCCGGGCGATTCTGCACTGGGATACCGCCTGCCGCTGGGCACCCTGCCCTATGTGCCGCCGTCCGATTTCCCCTATATCCACCCGCAGGACACGAGCGAGCCGCGCGAACCGCTGGCCGATTATCGTGCCGAGGCGGAAGCCCCGGCAGAACGGTTCGAGCGGTCCGAGGTGGCGCAGGCCGAGCATCAGGACCGGCAGGAACAGGTGTTCATCGAAGGCGCCGTGCGCACCGCCGTCACGGTCGAGCCGCGCGGCAATTTCCTGTCGGTCTTCATCCCGCCGGTGAAGACGCTGGACGATTATCTGGAACTGATTGCGCAGGTCGAGAAGGTGGCCGAGGCGACCCGCATCCCGGTGCGGATCGAGGGCTATGCCCCGCCGTCCGACCCGCGCGTCAACGTGCTGAAGGTGACGCCCGATCCCGGCGTGGTCGAGGTGAATATCCAGCCGGCGACAAGCTGGGCCGAGACGGTGGCGATTACCCAGGGCGTCTATGAGGATGCCCGCGAAGTGAAGATGACCGCCGACAAGTTCATGGTCGATGGCCGGTCGGTCGGCACCGGCGGCGGCAATCATCTGGTGCTGGGCGGGGCGAGCGTGAACGACAGCCCGTTCATCCGCCGGCCGGACCTCTTGAAGAGCTTCGTCCTCTACTGGCAGCGGCACCCCGCGCTCTCCTATCTGTTTTCCGGCCTGTTCATCGGCCCGACCAGCCAGGCGCCGCGCATCGACGAGGCACGGCACGACAGCCTGTATGAGCTGGAGATCGCGCTGGCGCAGGTGCCCAATCCGGTCCGCGACGGCACGGACAAGCTGCCGCCACCCTGGCTGGTGGACCGGCTGTTCCGCAACCTGCTGGTCGATGTGACCGGCAATACCCATCGCACCGAAATCTGCATCGACAAGCTGTTCTCGCCCGATGGGCCGACCGGGCGCCTGGGCCTGGTCGAGTTTCGCGGGTTCGAGATGCCGCCAGACCCGCAGATGAGCCTGGCCCAGCAATTGCTGCTGCGCGCGCTGACCGCCTGGTTCTGGCGCGAGCCGCAGCAGGGCAATCTGGTGCGCTGGGGCACGGCGCTGCACGACCGTTTCTTCCTGGGCCATTTCGTCTGGGCCGATTTCCTGGAGGTGCTGAACGACCTGCGCCAGGCGGGCTATGATTTCGATCCCAACTGGTTCGAGGCGCAGCGCCAGTTCCGCTTCCCGGTGCATGGCAGCGTGGAGGCCGGCGGCGTCGGGCTGGAGATCAGCCATGCGCTGGAGCCGTGGAACGTGCTGGGCGAGACCGGCGCGATCGGCGGCACGGTGCGCTATGTCGACAGTTCGACCGAGCGGTTGCAGGTGCGCGTGTCGGGCCTGGTCGCCGGGCGCCATATCGTCAGCTGTAACGGCCGGCGGGTGCCGATGACGCCGACCGGCGTGCCGGGCGAGGCGGTCGGCGGCGTGCGGTACAAGGCATGGGCGCCGGCCAATTGCCTGCACCCCAATCTGCCCGCCAATGCGCCGCTGACCTTCGATATCTTCGACAGCTGGAGCGGGCGGTCGCTGGGCGGCTGCGTCTATCATGTCGCCCATCCGGGCGGGCGCAATTATGACGATGTGCCGATCAACAGCTATGAGGCGGAGGCGCGGCGCAAGGCGCGGTTCCAGGATCATGGCCATACGCCCGGCCCCGTCGACATGCCGCCGGCCGAGCCCCCAAGCGAATTTCCGATGACGCTGGACCTTCGGTTCAGGCATCCCGAATATTAGACGATGACCGACTCGCCTGTCCTGCCGGGTCTCGAAGCGTCCGGCTGGGCCGGCGACTATCTGGCGCGCGCGTCGGGCGGCGACCTGTTCGCCGGGGCGCCGGCGGAGATGGCGCCACGCTGGCGGGCGATGCTGGATCGATTGTCGGAACAGGGTCAGGGTGATCCCGCGACGCTGGCCGGCAATGTCGAGCGGCAGGCGCAGGATCTGGGCCTGGCGTTCCGCCTGACCGGTGACGAGCAGGAGCGGCCCTGGCCGCTGAGCCCGATCCCGATGCTGATCGGTTCTGGCGAATGGACCCGGATCGAGCAGGGGCTGATGCAGCGGGCCGAGCTGCTGGAGCGGGTGATCAGCGACATCTACAGCACCCAGAGCCTGGTGCGCGAGGGCAAGCTGCCCGCTGCGGTGGTGACCGGCAGCCCGCATTATTGGCGGGTGATGACCGGGGCGGCGCCGCCGCGCGGCCATTATCTCCATTTCTATGCTGCGGACCTTGGCCGCGGGCCGGATGGCGAATGGCGGGTGCTGGCCGACCGGGTGCGCACGCCCGTGGGCGTCGGCTATGCGCTGGAGAACCGGCTGGCGCTGTCGCGCGCGACCGGCGACCTGCTGGGCGCGATGAACACGCGGCGGCTGGCGCCCTTCTTCGCCGACCTGCGCCGGGGCCTGGCGGTCGATTGCCAGCGCGCCGATCCGCGCATCGGCCTGCTGACGCCGGGCCGGTTCAACCAGAGCTATGCCGAACAGGCGCATCTGGCCCGTTATCTGGGCCTGATGCTGGTCGAGGGCGATGACCTGATCGTCAGCGACGGCCGCCTGTTCGTGCGCACGATCGAGGGGCTGAAGCGGATCGACGGGCTGTGGCGCTGGATGGACAGCCGCTTTCTCGATCCACTGGCGTTCGACGGGGAATCGCGGATCGGCGTGCCCGACCTGTATGATGCCTGCGCGCGCGGCGGGCTGATGATCAGCAACTGGCCGGGCGCGGGCGTGATCGAGGCGCGCGCCTTTGCCGCCTTCCTGCCGCAACTGGCGAAAGCATTGCTGGGCACCGAATTGCTGCTGCCCAATATTGCCACCTGGTGGTGCGGGCAGGAGCGCGAGCACGGCCATGTGACCGGCCATCTGGACGAATTGCTGGTCGCTTCGGCGTTCGACCGGGATGCGGCAGGGCTTGGTCCGGCGCGATCGGTGCAGGGATCGATGCTGGACGCGGACCAGCGCATGACCCTGCTGGAGGCGATGGCGCGGCGGCCGATGGACTATGTCGGGCAGGAAGTGGTGAAGCTGTCCACCACCCCGGCGATCGTCGGCGGGCGACTTACGCCCCTGCCCTTCACCCTGCGCGTGTTCGTGGCGCGTGATGGCCTCGGCCAATGGCGGATCATGCCGGGCGCCTTTGCCCGGCTGGCCGCGCATGGCGATATCCGTGCCGCCTTGATGGGCGAGGGCGACATGTCGGCCGACATGTGCGTGATCGACAGCCAGCCTGTGCCGCCCGATACGCTGCTGGGCGATGGCGGCGCGCCGGCGATCCGGCGGATCGGCGGGCTGTTGCCGACCAAGGCGGCGGACAATCTCTATTGGCTGGGCCGCTATATCGAGCGGACCGAAATGACGTTGCGGGTGATCCGCGCGGTGGTGGGCGAATCGATCGAGGTCGATATGGGGCCGTCGTCGGATTCGCCGACCATGGCGCGGCTGGCGGGGCAGCTTGCTTTATGGGGGGCCACCAGCAACGCGGCGCAGCCGGTCGGCGCGCTGTGCGCGCAGGCACTGGGCGATGCGCGCCAGCCGGGCAGCGTGCGCGCGCTGATGGGCGTGGTCGCCAATATCGGCGAGGGGCTGCGCGACCGGCTGGCAACCGATTTCTGGCGACTGGTGCGCCTGCCCTTGCCGGCGTTCGACGGGGCGGTGACCGAGACGCTGCTGGATGCGGCATCGCGCATGATCGAGCGGATATCGGCGCTGTCGGGGCTGGCGGCGGAGAATATGGCGCGCACCGAGGGCTGGCGCTTCCACGACATGGGGCGGCGGATCGAGCGGGCGATCACCGGATGCCGGCTGACGCTGCTGCTGGGCAGCGACTGGGCATCGGCCGACGACCTGACCGTCCTGCTCGACCTGCATGACAGCCAGATCAGCTATCGCAACCGCTATTTGACCGGCCCGTCGCTGCCGCCGGTGCGCGATCTGGTGGCGCTGGAGCCGCAGAACCCGCGATCGATCGCCTATCAGGCGCAGCGCATTGCCGAGCATGTCGCTGCCCTGCCGACGCTGCGCGGCGACGGCATGCCGGAGGAACCGCAGCGGCTGGCCGGCGCGCTGGCGGCGACGCTGGCGCCGCTGACCGGCGACATGCTGACCATGGCGGCGCTGACCGATATTGAAAGCCGGCTGCTCGCCTTGTCCGACGCAATCGGCCAGCGCTATTTCCTGCAGGTCCGCAAGACCGAAAAGGTCGAGGGCGCAGAGCTGCTGTCATGATCTACCATGTCCGGCACAGAAGCATATTGCGCTATGGCGCGCCGGTGCGGGTCGCCCGCTTCAATGTGCGGCTGCGGCCGATGGCCTGGGCCGGGCAATGGACCGCCGACTATAGCCTGAGCGTCGATCCCGCGCCGCTGTCGATCGAGGCGCGGCCGGGCGCCTGGCCGGTGCATGTCGAGCGGCTGGTGATCGACCAGCCATTGCGGCAATTGACGATCGAGAGCCGGTTCCGCGCCGGGGTGGCGGGCGGCGCGCCGATCCTGCCGCAGGATGACGACCCCAGCATCGCCATGGTCGCGCGCGCGGCGCTGGCCGATCGCGACATCAGCGCCTCTGCCCCCGCGCAGTTCCTCTATGCCTCGCCCCGCGCGCCGATGCTGGACGCGATCGGCAACTGGGCGGGCGCGATGCTGGCGCCCGACCGGCCGATCGTCGCGGCGGCATGGGAACTGGCGCAGCGGATCAAGGCGGAGTTTGCCTATGATCCCAGCGCCACCGATGCCGGGACGCCGGTGGCCGACGCCTTTGCCGCGCGCCATGGCGTGTGCCAGGATTTCGCCCATGTGATGGTGGTGGCGCTGCGCCTCGCTGGCCTGCCCGCCGCCTATGTCAGCGGATACCTCCGCACCTATCCGCCGCCGGGCATGCCCCGGCTGGTCGGCGCCGACGCCATGCATGCCTGGGTGATGCTGTGGTGCGGGCCGACGCGCGGCTGGATCGGCTTCGACCCCACCAATGGCGTCATCACTGGCGAGGATCATCTGTTCATCGCCATGGGCCGCGACTATGCCGATGTCGCGCCGATGGACGGGCTGTTCGTCGGCGGATCGGGCCAGAGCATCAGCGTCGCCGTCGATGTCGTGCCCGAGGACGAGACCGCAAAAGAGGAAGTCGCATGATCGCCGCCATCATCCTGGTCCTGGCCGGCCTTTACTGCCTGGCGCGCGGCGTCATGGACCTGCGCGCGAAACGCTGGGTGTGGGGCGGGCTGGGGATCGTCGCAGGGATCGCGATCATGGCGGCGCCGATCCCGACGCAATCCGTCAGCGTCGACCTGCCGATGGCGCAGGGCGGGAAGTGATCGACGCCATCAACCGACGCTGGCAGGGCAAGGAGCGGGATGCCGGGTCAAGCCCGGCATGACGGGTGACTTGACTGGTCCGATGCGCCATCCCATCCCCTGCTTATGCAAACGCCACCCTTCGCGAAAACATTGTTCAAATGCGATGATCCAACTTCGCTGAAATTGGAGAATGGCAACCGGTTCATCCGGAAATTGCCCGATGATCGTTCTCTGGGCTATTTGCACAAACTCTTTACACCGCTTGATGATGCAGGCCTGGAAAGCCTTCACCAAGCCCTTGAGCAACCGCTCCCAGCAGATTTCACCAGCTTTCTCCAATGGTCGAATGGCGCAAGCCTGTTCGATAACAAGATATATCTGTTCGGACTGATCGGAAGCCTCTCCCGCGATCTGTCGCCAGAAAAGCAGCAGCCCATATCGATCGACGACAATAATCGGATCTTTGCGGCGACCAACGGCGCCCGCTGGGCCGAGGGCTGGCGCGTCATCGGATCAGTCGTTGGCTGGAGCAGTTCCTATGCCATCGAACTCCATCGCGACGGTCGTTGCGCGATCACATCGGAGCAAATTGCACGCTCCATGCCCTCATTCACACAATGCCTCTCGACAGTCATCGACCGGGTTGATGCCTGTTTTTCATGCGATGGGATCATCGATCGCAGTCACGCCGAGTTGGAGAGTGCTTTGGCGAGCCTCGTCCGCCCACAATAGTTCCGGTTACCCCACCCGCTCGAACAGCAGTTTCATGCCGGTCCTGGGGCGGATGGTGAGGCGGCTGATGGGTTCGGGTTTGAAGCCGGCGGGCATGGTGAGGCGGTAGCGGCGGATGACCGAGGCGATCACGGTCATCACCTCCTGCTGGGCGAAGCCGGCGCCGACGCAAACGCGCGGGCCGCGGCCGAAGGGGAACCAGGCCTGTTTAACCATGTCGGCATTGGCCGGATCATCGAACCGGTCGGGATCGAAGGCGTGCGGGCAGGCCCAGTTGTCCTTGTTGCGCTGGGTCAGCCAGGGCGCGACGACCAGCATCGATCCTTCTTCCAGTTGCTTGTCGCGCATCTCCATCGGACAGGTGACTTCGCGCGGGAAGAAGGCGACCGGCGGATAGAGGCGCAGCGTTTCGCGGAAAATGTTGCGGACATGGCCCATATCCTTGAGCATCGGCGCGGTCAGCGCTTCGGCTCCGGCGATGCCGGCCACTTCGGCGCGGACCCGATCCTGGATATGGGCGCATTCGGCGAGCATGTAGAGCGCCCAGGTCATGGTGCTGGCCGAGGTTTCATGGCCGGCGAGGAAGATGGTCGACACCTGTTCCATCACCTGTTCGCAGGTGAAATGGGCGCCGGTCTGCGCATCCTGCACCTCGATCAGCGACTGGAGAATGTCGCGATGGGGCGCCTCGCCCCGGCCATGATAGCCTTCGTAGCGCGCCTCGACGATCGGGCGGAACACATCATGGATGGCGCGGGCCGGCCCTTTCGAGCGCTTTTCGAACCAGCCGGCGGGGATGCCGTAGAGGCGCAGCATCGAGGCCGAATGGGCGAACCGCTGGAACCGGCCGAAGGCGGTGTGGATGATGTTGGAGCGTTCCTCGTCCAGCGTCTGCGAGAAGAGGGTGCGGAAGATGATGTCGGCCGCGACATGGGTCATCATCGGGTCGATATCGACCGGCTTCGACCGGTCAGCGGCATCGAGCCGGGCGAGCAGATCGTCGGCGGCGGCGACCATCAGCGGCATGGAGCGATTGAGCGCGGTATGGGCGAAGGCCGGATTGACCATCGCCCGCTGGCTTTCCCAATCCTCGCCATTGGCGGAGAAGACCGAGTTGCCGATCAGCGGATCGAGATTGCGGACCAGTTCGCTATGCTTGGGGAAGGCGGTGCCGCCCTTGAGGATCTTGTCGACCAGCGGCAGTTCGTTGGCGATATACATGGTCTGACCCGGCATGCGGATCTCGCCCATCTTCATCGTATAGCTCTTGTCGAAGAGCACATGGATCCAGCTGTGCCAGCCACGCAGGAAGCGCTTGACGAGGCCGCGTTTCGACTTGGGCGGCTCAGGATAAGGGGGCGTGAAGGGCGCGCTCACGGGATCGTCCGGAAGGCGGCGACCGCTTCGTCCACGGTGCGGCGGCCGGCGGTCAGGCTCACGAAATCCAGCGGCGACAGGCGGTCGCCGACCCTGAGATAATCGAAATGCGCCTCATATTTGTTGGACCAGCCCCCGTGATAATTTTCGGCCAAGTAGAAGAGATGGAAACGCGGCGATAGCATGTCCACCCGCGCGGCAAATTGATCGGCGACAAGGCGCAGCGGATTGACGTTGTAATAGGCCGCGCCGTCGGGCGGCGAGCTGATGTCGACATAGCGGAAAGGCTGGTCGGCGAGCGCCTTGAGGTCGGCATGATACCAGCCGGCATCGCGGCGCAGGCCGATCACCGGCACGACCTGCCCCATGCCGACCATGACGAAATGGTCGGGCAGCGCGCCACCGCGCAGCGCGAGGATGCGGCGCAGCAGGCTCATGCCCAGGATCGTGCCGGCGCTGTGGGTGACGAGCTGGACCTCGTCCCAGTCGCCGTCCAGCTCCGCCGCGATGCGGGCGGCGAACTGATCGAGCCGGGCGTTGAGGTCATCGCCCGGCCCGTCGGCGGCGAGCGCGCCATGATAGGTCATGAAGCGCAGCAGCCAGGGCACGACCAGCTTGTCGAGGATGCGGCCGGAGAAGAAGGCGCTAAGGCCGATGCCAGCCAGCGCACTGGCCCAGAAGGGCAGCAGCAGCGACAGCAGCAGCGCCGGGAGCAGCACCAGCAGCAGCGGGATCAGCACGGCCAGGATCGGCGGATAGAGGATGGTGATGACCGGGCCGCGGCGCAATTTGCGCATCCGGCCGAACTGCATCAACCGGGCATGGCCGGCATAGGCACGGGCAGCGCGCCAGGCGAGGGTGAAGGGATGGCGGATCCAGACCTTGCCGATCAGGTCTTCCCAGCGGAGATATTCATAGTCGGTCTCGACCCCGGCGCTGGCGTTGGTGACGGTCCAGAGCGCGCTGTTGGCGGGGCCGGCGCGGCGCGCGCTGACCTCCACCGCTTCGCCGGTCAGCGCGGTGTAGCGGGCCGCCTGATCACGATAGAGCTGGTGATAGAAACGGACGCCGCGCGGGTCGAAACCACCCAGGTAGAAGACTTTACGCTTGAATTTCTGCACTGCCCCGGTCCTAATCGGGACATGACCACGCCCGAACGCGACTACTGCTATTTCATAGACCATCGCAAATACAACCGGAATGTCGGTTGCAGGAAGCATGACAATATGTACGGCATCAATGGCGGTGGCAGCGAGCGCGACCGCTGGCGCGCCGACATGACATTCTATCGCCATATGAAGGCCAATGGCGATCCGATGGCGCTGCCCTCGCTGCTCGCCTGCCTGACCTTTGGCTGGTTCTGCTGGAATTATCATCCCGGCAAGGGGCTGTGGCGCGGACAATTGTTGCGCCGCTTCGCCAAAGCGCCCAAGTGAGCGGCATGAGCGATCCCAAGCATGTGAAGGTCGGCCCGGTCACCTTCGGCAACGACCTGCCCTTCGTCCTGATTTCCGGCCCCTGCCAGATCGAAAGTCGCGACCATGCGCTGTTCATGGCCGATGCGCTGGCCAAGGCGGCGGCGGATGCGGGCGTGCCCTTCATCTTCAAGAGCAGCTTCGACAAGGCGAACCGCACGTCGGTATCGGGCAAGCGCGGCGTCGGCATCGACGCGGGGCTGGCGATCCTGGCCGAGGTGAAGGCGACTTTGGGTTGCCCGGTGCTGACCGACATTCATGGCCCCGAGCAGGTGGAGGCGGCGGCGCAGGCGGTGGATATCCTGCAGATCCCGGCCTTTCTCTGTCGCCAGACCGACCTGCTGATCGCGGCGGGGAAGACCGGCGCGGTGATCAACGTCAAGAAGGGGCAGTTCCTGGCCCCGTGGGACATGGCGGCGGTGGCGCAGAAGGTCGCGTCGACCGGCAATGAGCGCATATTGCTGACCGAGCGCGGCGCGAGTTTCGGCTATAACACGCTGGTCAGCGACATGCGCGCGCTGCCGGTGATGGCGGAAACCGGTTATCCCGTCGTATTCGATGCCACCCATTCGGTGCAGCAGCCCGGCGGGCTGGGATCGGCCTCCGGTGGCCAGCGCGACTATGCGCCCCTGCTGGCGCGCAGCGCGGTAGCGGCCGGCGTGGCGGCGATCTTCGCGGAGGCGCATGAAGACCCGGACAATGCGCCGTCGGACGGGCCGGTGATGCTGAAGCTCGACTGGGTCGGGCCGATGCTGAAGCAGTTGAAGGCGATCGATAGGGTGGTGAAGGGGTAAGTCTCCCCCTTCACCCCGAAAACGCCTTACGGTCGGGCCTGGCCGCGACCGCGCACGATCCATTTATAGGTGGTGAGCCCTTCGAGCGCGACCGGGCCGCGCGCGTGGAGCCGGCCGGTCGAGATACCGATTTCCGCACCCAGGCCGAACTCGCCCCCATCGGCGAACTGGGTCGAGGCGTTCCACATCACGATTGCGCTGTCGACGGCATTGAGGAAGCGTTCGGCGACCGCCGCATCCTCGGTGATGATCGCGTCGGTATGATGGCTGGCATGGGCGGCGATATGGGCGATCGCCTCTTCCACGCCGTCGACCAGCCGGATCGAGACGATGGCGTCGAGATATTCGGTATCCCAATCCTCATCCGAAGCGGCGATCACGCGATCGTCCATCCCCTGCACCGCCTCATCGCCGCGCACTTCGCATTTGGCGTCGAGCAGCGCCTGCACCAGCGCGGGGGCATGGGCATAGGCGCGGTCGATCAGCACCGTTTCGGTCGAACCGCAGACACCGGTGCGGCGCAGCTTGGCATTCAAGACCAGGCTTTCCGCCATGGCGGGATCGGCCGCGCCATCGACATAGCTGTGGTTGATGCCGTCAAGATGGGCGAGCACGGGCACCCGCGCCTCTTCCTGCACGCGCGCGACCAGGCTCTTGCCGCCACGCGGCACGATGAGGTCGACGAAATCCGATGCGCGCAGCAGCGCGCCGACCACGGCGCGATCGGTGGTGGGAATGAGCTGCACCGCTTCGGCAGGCAGGCCGGCGGCGGCGATCCCCTCTGCCATGGCGGCGTGGATCGCACGGTTGCTTTCCTTCGCCTCGCTGCCGCCGCGCAGGATCACGGCATTGCCGGCGCGCAGGCAGAGAGCGGCTGCATCGGCGGTGACGTTGGGGCGGCTTTCATAGATGATGCCGATGACGCCCAGCGGCACGCGCACGCGGCTGAGTTCCAGACCATTGGGGCGCACGGAGGAGTCGATCACGCTGCCAAGCGGATTGTCGAGGGTCGCGACCTGATCCACGCCGGCGGCCATGGCGGCAATCCGATCCTCGTCCAGCCGCAGCCGGTCGAGCATCGCGGCGGACAGGCCATTGTCGATGCCATTGTCCATGTCGCGCGCATTGGCGGCGAGGATGGCGGGCGCCTGGTCGCGCAGGGCCTGGGCGGCGCGGCGCAGCGCGTCGACCTTCTGCGCGTCCCCGGCTGGCGCGAGCAGGGCGGCGGCGCGGCGCGCACGCGCGCCCATCTGCGCGATCAGCATTTCGGGGGTCTGCGTCAGGTCGTTCATCGGTAATCTCGCTTCAAATCCGGCAGCGGCTTAGCACGAAAATGTCGCGAGACGGAACCCTGACGAAGTGTGGGGAGACAGGAAGAGATGCCGGCGGCCGACCCATGGGTCGCATATGGATCGGCCGTCGGCAGGCAAGATGCTCCTGCCTCGTCGAATCACCTAGCTCTTCAACGGCGCGGGCGCATACCCCGATAGGGGTAAATTGCGAAATTTATGCAATAAAAGGACATGTTCAGCTGCTCATCATGCCGACGATGCGCACCAGTTGCGACTCCCGGCTGCACCCGGTCTTGTCATAGATGGAGCGCAATTGGGCCTTGAGCGTCTCGGCGGAAACACCCCGCCGCTGGGCAATGTCCGCGCGGGTCAGGCCGGCGGCGAGATGGATGGCGATGTCCGCTTCGGCCGGGGTCAGGCGGAAAGTGCGCATGAGCAGGCGAACATGGCGCTCGGTCGGCGCGCCGACGCGCGCGACGATCATCGCATGCGGCGCAAAGGGCAGTGCCCAGGGGCGGGAGGGTAAGGGGAAAAATTCGAGCATGATGCCAACGCCGCCATCGGCATCGGCAAGCGCCACCGGATCGGCTTCGCGCGCCGGCACATCCACCACCGCGCGTATGGATCGCAAAATTGCGCGCGTCTCGTCGCCCCGGTCGCTCTGCAGCCAGCCGTCGCCGACCCGCAGCCGGCTGGTCGACAGCAAGGCATCGGCACGCGGCGTCATGCCCCCTACCCGCCCGGTCGCGTCGAGCAGCCAGCAGGCGCGGTCCATGGTCTCGAACGTGCCGGCCAGCAGGCCGAAGCCCTGTTGCTCGATCGCCCGCTGCAGCCGGACGGCATGGCGGGCATGACCGGCCAGCTTGGCGAACAGGTCGCGCTGTTCCACGCTGGTGCGGCCATCAGCCTCGCTGCGCAGCAGGGCGAAGCCGATCATCACATTGTCGTCGGCGACCAGACGCGTCTGGCATCCGTGGAAAATGTCATAGTCGCTGCACAGGTCGAGATAGTCATCCGCGCGCAGTGCCTGGCGCGCGACATCATAATGGGCTTCATGCACGATCGCCGGGCGCGCCGGCAGTCGGTCGGCCGCGACCCGGAAATTGAGGTCCGGGGCAGCGCCGTCTATCATCGATGACTTTTCGATAATATCCGGCGCCACGTCGCTGATCCAGTTGAAGGCCGCTGCCCCCGGACCGAAACCGATCAATTGGCCATGGCACGACCCGGTTGCCTGGGCCATGGCGCGCAGCGCCGCATCCCACAGGTGCGGCTCCAGCGCAGCCGACAAGAAGAGGTCGGCCCACGGATCGCTGCCATCGGCGTATGACGCCATATAACCCCCTTGTCCCCAAGCAATTGGTTGCTCAAGTCCAGCGCGGAGTCAAACGCGCAGCAGGCCGAATTACGTAATTTCTGCCAGATATTAATACAGATCAGGAAAGATCAGGCTGCCTGGGCCAGCGCTTCGTCCTTGGCCGCGCGGAACAGGCGACAGGGGGGAATGTTGCGCCATTCCAGTTCGTCGCTGACCTGGCCGAACAGCGGGTCGATCAGGCGGCGGACATAGCGCGAATATTGGTAGATGATGAAGCTGCCGCCCGGCCGCAGCACGGCGCGCGTCTCTTCGCAGATGGTTTCGCCCACTCCCGCCGGCAGGGTGGAAAAGGGCAGGCCCGAAAGGACGTAATCCGCCTTCTGATAGCCCGCTTCCTTGACGAAGCGGCGCACGTCGGCGGCCGAGCCATGGACGACGCGCAGGCGCGGATCGTCGATCGCATCCTCCAGATAGGCGACGAAATCGAGATTGAGGTCGATCGCCAGCAGGATCGCGTCGGGATGCATGCGATCGAGAATGGCCTGGGTGAAGGTGCCGACACCCGGACCATATTCGACGAACAGGCGGGTCCGTGCCCAGTGGACGCCGTCCAGCGAGCGCGCGACCAGTTGCGACGAGGAGGGGATGACCGAACCGATCATGCCGGGATGCTTCATGAACTGGCGGAAGAACATGGCCCACTGGCTACGGAAGGAGCGGCTGCCACCGCGCGTCGAAATCCTAGTCTTCTTGTCTTTGAACGGTAGGGAGGCCATCAAAATCCGCCTGACTGACTAACAGAATCGGCCTCGCAAAATTGATGTCCGCTGGCAAGCGGCTTTGCGCGCCACGGGATAGAACGCGCGGCCAGGCGATGGGTTCACCCACCGTCGGCCGCGCGCTTATCCCAAGTCCATCAGCGTTCGCGGGCGCGCAGCATGCCGGGCGCGATGAAGCCGATCGGATCGACCTGCATCGCGCTCTGTTTCAGCGTCGCCTGGATCTGCTCATATTCCCGTTCCATTTCCGGCGTGACCGAGGCGCGGGTTTCCTCCAGCGCCGCCTCGAAATGGGCCATGGTGACGGCTTCGACCCGCAGCGACTGGCGCAGCGCGATGAGGCCCGCCCGGCGGGACAGATCCTCCAGGTCCGCGCCGGTGAACCGCTCCGTCCGAGCCGCCAGCTGATCCAGATCGACGTCGGACGCCAGCGGCATCTTCTTGGTATGGATCGCCAGGATGCGCTTGCGTCCGGCCTGGTCGGGCACCGGCACATAGATGAGTTCGTCGAATCGGCCGGGCCGCAGTAATGCCGGATCGACCAGGGTCGGCCGGTTGGTGGCGCCGATGACGACCACCGACTGCAATTCCTCCAGCCCATCCATTTCGGCGAGGATGGTGTTGACCACCCGCTCCGTCACGGCCGGCTCGCCAAGGCCACCGCCACGGGCGGGAACCAGACTGTCCAGTTCGTCGATGAAGATGACGGTCGGCGCCACCTGACGCGCACGGGCGAACAGGCGGGCGATCTGCTGCTCGCTCTCGCCATACCATTTGGACAGGAGATCGCTCGACTTGGTGGCGATGAAATTGGCCTGCGCCTCACGCGCGACCGCCTTGGCCAGCAAGGTCTTGCCGGTGCCCGGCGGACCATAGAGGAGGAAGCCCTTGGCCGGGCGGATGCCCAGGCGCCGAAAGGCGTCTGGATCCTTGAGCGGCAGTTCCACCCCTTCCTTGAGGCGCATCTGCGCATCGTCCAGGCCGCCAATGTCGGCCCAGCCGATATTGGGCGCCTGCACCATCACTTCACGCATGGCCGAGGGCTGGACCCGCTTGATCGCCGAGAGGAAATCCTCCCGCGTGACGGACAGATCCTCCAGCACGTCGGGCGGGATCGTGCCTTCCTCCAGATTGAGGCGCGGCATCAGCCGGCGCACCGTCTCGATCGCGGCCTCGCGGGTCAGCGCAGCGAGATCGGCGCCGACAAAGCCATAGGTCATGCGCGCCAGTTCGGCGAGGTCGACCCGGTCGCCCAGCGGCATGCCGCGGGTATGGATGCCCAATATTTCGCGCCGGCCGCGTTCGTCGGGAACGCCGACGACGATTTCGCGGTCGAACCGGCCGGGCCGGCGCAGCGCCTCATCGATCGCCTCGGGCCGGTTGGTGGCGGCGATGACGACCAGATTGGTGCGCGGCTCCAGCCCGTCCATCAGGGTGAGAAGCTGGGCGACGAGGCGCTTTTCCGTCTCGCCGGTGACCTGACCGCGCTTGGGCGCGATCGAGTCGATCTCGTCGATGAAGAGGATGGAGGGCGCCGCCTTGGCCGCTTCCTCGAAAATGTCGCGCAGCTTCTTTTCCGACTCGCCATAGGCCGAACCCATGATCTCGGGTCCGTTGATGAGGAAGAATTCGGCTTCCGATTCATTGGCGACGGCGCGGGCCAGCCGGGTCTTGCCGGTGCCCGGCGGGCCATGGAGCATCACCCCCTTGGGCGGATCGACGCCCAGTCGCTCGAACAATTCGGGGTAGCGCAGCGGCAATTCGACCATCTCGCGCAGCTGGTCGATCGTTTCGGCCATGCCGCCGACATCGTCATAGGTGACATCGGCACGGCGGGATTCGCGCGGCTCCTCATATTCGGCGCGCAGCTCCACCTCGGTCTCGGCATCGATATGGACGATGCCCTTGGGCACGGTCGACACCACGATCAGGCGGATTTCCTGGAGCGCATAAGCCGGCGCCGCCAGCATCTGGCGCAGATGGGGCGGCATGTCGCCGGGCGGCACCTGTTGCTGGCCGGCGGTGGCGACGACATCGCCCGCGACGAGGGGGCGTTGAAAGAAAACGCGCTTCAGCGCATCGGGATTACCCTGGAGACGGAGATTATTTTGTGCAGGCGCGAACACGACGCGCTGGGCCGGACGCGGATCGATCTTGCGCAATTGGACGAAGTCGCCCGAGCCGACGCCGGCATTGGCGCGCTGCAAACCATCCAGCCGCAGCACGTCCAGACCTTCATCTTCCTTATAGGGGCGAACCACCCGCGCCGGAGTCGATCGCTTGCCGACAATCTCGACAACATCGCCTTCAGCCAGTTGCAATTCGGCCATTACCGTCAACGGAAGCCGCGCCAAACCGCGCCCGGCATCCTCCGGCCGCGCATTGGCGACCTGAATCCTGCGTCCGCTGCTGTCCTGATCGGCCATGGTCATCCCCGTCCTTTTGGTTGCGAAACGAAGATAGGTAACGCCGGGGGTGAGGGAAAGGGGCCGTGCTTCGTTATGCCCGGAACAAAAAAAGGGCCAGCGCAAGCGCCAGCCCGGAAAGTTTATAGGAGAGGATGCCTGAAAGGCCTTTCCTATGTGCGCTGCAGCAGGTAATTTTGCAAGTGCGAAAAGAATCGGCCGGTTGCAATTTTTGCATCTTGCCATTTGCCGCGTTTTCCTGCTCATTGTAGGTCAGGATGCTTGAACCGGGGAAGCGCGCCGTTCGATAATGACAGATGATGCGACGCAGCGGACCGGCTTATAGAATTTGACGATTATGCGCAGATTGCCGCCTCTTACGGCCCTGGAGGCCTTTGTTCAGGTTGCCCGCCTTGGTTCGGTCAAGGCGGCTGCCGAGGAACTCGCCCTGTCGACGCCGGCACTCAGCCGCCGCGTCCAGGCGCTGGAGCGGTTCATCGGACGCCCGCTGTTCGACCGCAAGCATCAGGCGCTGGAGATCAATTCGGAAGGCCAGCGGCTGCTGGACGACATCGCCCCGGCGCTGGATTCGCTCAGCCAGGCTCTGGAGAATATCCAGAGCGGCGGCAACCAGTTGCGCCTGCGCCTGGCGGTGATGCCGCTGTTCGCGACGCAGCGCCTGTTCCCGCATCTGGGCCGGCTGCGCCAGCAGCACCCGCAGCTGCATATCGACATCGAAACGACGCCCCATGCCGTGGCGCGGCTGGGCGAAGGGCTGGACGCGGCGATCGTGCTGGCCAGCAAGGATATCGACCCGGCGCTCTATGCCTATGAACTGGACCATGAGCAGGTCTATCTGATCGGCCGGCGCGAAATGGTGGAAGGCCCCAATGCGCTGGCGTCGCCCAGCGAACTGGCGCAACAGACGATCCTGCTGCATCGCGACATGGCCCTTTCCTTCGACGCGTGGAAGGACGTGGCGGGCATTCCCGACCTGCAGCCGCTGGCGATCGACAATTATGATTCCGGCCAGCTGATGCTGGAAGCCGCCGCCCAGGGACTGGGCGTGGCGGTCATGCATGCCAGCCATTTCGAACAGTCGGGCGATCCCCGGCTGATCCGGCTGTTCCCCAATATCCGCTGCGACAGCCCCTATCGCTATTATTTCGTCTGTCGCCCGCGCGCGTTGCAGACCCGGTCGGTGCGCATCTTCCGCGATTGGCTGGTGGCGGCAAATATCTGAATCCGCGTAGAAAATTCGTCGCGGATTGAAGTTCCTGCGACTTTTGCCGAGCGCCCCCTTAACCTTGATCGGGCGCCTCCGTTATAAGCGGCATGACTGGGGCATCCACATCCACCGCCGGCTCGCACCATGGGCTGACCGACCGCCTTTCCCGCTGGGCCCGTGGCCTGTCCGGCAAGCCGGACGAACCGCAGGTGGAGAGCGAGCCACGCGCCCGCGCCGGCAGTGCCGCCAGTCGCGAGATCAATCGCCGTCGTCGCCTCTACGAGGAAATCGGCGAATTTCTGTTCGCCCATGATCTGGACCTGACACCGCTCAATTTCGGCGTTGCGCTCGACTATCTGACCGGGGCCAGCATCGGCGTGGAAAAGGCGGTGCAGGCAGTGCTGATGGAGCGCGGCAAGATCAGCAACGCCTGGATGGAATCGCTGGCCGCCAGCCAGCGCGCGGATGAGGTGACGCCCGATGCGCTCGCCTCCATGCTCGACAAGGTCGAGGAAAATCTGGACGAATTCACCGGGCTGATGACCGAATCCCGCAATTCGGCCAAGGATTATGGCGCGGCATTGCAGGAACAGGCCAAGGGCCTGGCCGCCGGCGCCGACAATGAGCCGATCCTGGCCCGGCTGGTCAGCCTGACCCGGTCGATGGTGGAAAAGACCCGCCAGGTCGAAACCCAGCTGCGCGAGAACCAGAAGCAGACCCAGGCGCTGAAATCGAGCCTGGAGACCGCGCGTCGCGCCGCCGAGCATGACCATCTGACCGGCCTGCCCAATCGCCGCGCCTTCGAAGGCGTGCTGCGCGAGGAGCTGAAGCTGGCGAAGGAAGGCGACGAGCAATTGTCGGTCGCCTTCTGCGACATCGACCATTTCAAGCTGGTCAACGACACCCATGGCCATGAGACCGGCGACCGGGTGCTGAAATTCGTCGCGGGGCTGCTGGCCAAGGCGTCCGATGACCGCTGCCATGTCGCCCGCCATGGCGGCGAGGAGTTCGTCATGCTGTTTCGCGGCAAGACGGCGGCCGAGACCTGCGAGGCGGTCGACGCAGTGCGCGAGGATCTGGCCAATCGCAGCCTGGTCAACCGCACCAATGGCGAGCGGATGGAGCGGGTGAGCTTTTCCGCCGGCGTCGCCAATGTTCTGGCCTATGACGACCCGCGCGCGGCGCTGAAGGCCGCCGACCGGGCGCTCTACCTGGCCAAGGAACATGGCCGCAACCGTGTCTATCTGGCGGCCGAAGCGGACTAGGGCCAATCGACATTCAGCCCTGACGGCCTGCAAATGGCGGTTTCCCGCGCTTCCGGTGCTCACGTACTTTAAGTACGCTGCGCTCCGGCTCACGGAAAACCGCCATTTTCGTCACGTCATCATCTGAATGTCGATCGCCCCTAGGCCGCCTTATGCCCTTTAGAAATCCGGCTTTTCATAATGGGTCGGCGGGGTGATGACTTCCATCCGTTCGGACAAGAGCGGGCGGAAGGAGGGGCGTGATTTGAAGCCGGCATACCAGCGCTTGACCGGTTCATGCCCGGCCCAGTCGATGCCGCCCAGATAATCCGCCACCGAAAGATGCGCTGCCGCCGCGATATCGGCGAGGCTGAGCGTGCCGCCGGCCATCCAGCTGCGATGGTCGAGCAGATAATCCATATAGTCCATATGGACGTTGGCCCGGCGCATCGCTTCGCGCAGGACGCGGGCATCGGGCGAGACGCGCTCGATCAGCCGCTTCTTCATCCGCTCATGCAGCAGCGGGCCGACGACATCGCCGTAGAAATTCTGGTCGAAGAAGGCGGTCAGGCGCCGCACTTCCGCCCGGCCTGCGGCCGTGCCGGAAATGAGCGGGAATTTTTCGACCGTTTCCTCGAAATATTCGCAGATCGCCTGGCTGTCGATCAGCGTGACGCCCTTTTCCTGATCGACGACCACCGGGGTGGTGCCGGCCGGATTGAGATCCAGAAACTCGTCGCGCATTTCCCAGGGAGATTCGCGCACCAGATCATAGCCGATGCCTTTCTCGCCAAGCAGCAGACGGACCTTGCGGGAGAAGGGACAGAGCGGGAATTGGAAAAGTTGCCACATATGATCTTCTGTTAGGCCGGGGCCGCGCGCCGGGAAAGGCGCAAAAACACAGAAACGCGGCGAAACGCGCATCGCCCCTTTAAGTCGTGCTGCGCGCCTCCTACAACCTGCTGCAAGCGCATGGAATTTAGCGCACAGGAAAGGATAGCTGGATGTCTGACGATTTCTTCCCGGTTCCCTCCCAATGGGCCGCCCAGGCCCTGTTGGACCGGGAAGGCCGCGCGGCCGATTATGCACGCTCGATCGAGGACGCCGACGCCTATTGGCTGGAGCGGGCGCAGCGGCTGGACTGGATCACGCCGCCGACCAAGGCCGACGAAAGCAGCTTCCATGAGGCAGATTTCGGCGTCAAATGGTTCGCCGACGGTGAACTGAACGTCAGCGCCAACTGCATCGACCGGCATCTGGCCGAGCGCGGCGACCAGGTCGCCATCATCTGGGAACCCGACAGTCCCGACGCCGATGTGCGCCGCTACACCTACAAGCAAGTGCATGAGGAAGTCTGCCGCCTCGCCAATGTGCTGAAGGAAGCGGGCGCGCGAAAGGGCGACCGGATCACCGTCTATATGCCGATGATCCCCGAGGCGGCCTTTGCCCTGCTCGCCTGCGCGCGGATCGGCGCGATCCACAGCGTCGTGTTCGGCGGCTTTTCGCCCGAGGCGCTGGCCGGGCGTCTGGTCGATTGCGATTCGACCATCGTCATCACCGCCGACGAAGGCCGCCGCGCCGGCAAGACCGTGCCGCTGAAGGCCAATGTCGATGCTGCGCTGGCCGAGGCGCCCTGCGTCAACAAGGTGGTCGTCGTGCAGGCGACCGGTGGCGCGGTGCAGATGCAGGAGGGGCGCGACATCTGGCTGCATGAAGCCGCGGCGCAGGTATCGGCCGACTGCCCGCCCGAACCGATGAATGCGGAAGACCCGCTGTTCATCCTCTACACCTCAGGCTCGACCGGCAAGCCCAAGGGCGTGCTGCACACCAGCGGCGGCTATCTGCTGTGGGCCAGCCTGACCCATGAACTGTGCTTCGACTATCGGCCCGGCGACATCTGGTGGTGCGCCGCCGACATCGGCTGGGTCACGGGCCACAGCTATATCGTCTACGGCCCGCTGGCGAACGGCGCGACCACGCTGATGTATGAAGGCGTGCCCAACTGGCCGACCCCGGCGCGCATCTGGGAAGTGGTCGACAAGCATCAGGTCCACACCATCTTCACCGCCCCCACGGCGCTGCGCGCGCTGATGAAGGAGGGCGACGATTATGTCCATTCGACCAGCCGCGCGTCGCTGCGCGTGCTGGGCACGGTCGGCGAACCGATCAATCCCGAAGCCTGGCGCTGGTATCATAGCGTGATCGGCGAAGGCCGCTGTCCGATCATCGACACCTGGTGGCAGACCGAGACCGGCGGCGCGATGATCGCGCCGATGCCGGGCGCCACCGACCTGAAGCCCGGCAGCGCCACCCTGCCGATGCCCGGCGTCATTTCCCAGATATTGGACGGCGACGGCGCAGTGCAGGAGGGCGCGACCGAGGGCAATCTGGTGATCGCGGGCAGCTGGCCGGGCCAGATGCGCACGGTGTGGGGCGACCATGACCGCTTCTTCCAGACCTATTTCACCACCTTCCCCGGCAAATATACCACCGGCGACGGCGCGCGGCGCGATGCCGACGGCTATTACTGGATCACCGGCCGGGTCGACGACGTCATCAACGTGTCGGGCCACCGCATGGGCACGGCCGAGGTCGAGAGCGCGCTGGTGCTGCATGAAAGCGTCGCCGAGGCGGCCGTGGTAGGCTTCCCGCACGACATCAAGGGCCAGGGCATCTATGCCTATGTCACGCTGAACGCGAATGAGGAGCCGAGCGACGACCTGCGCAAGGATCTGGTGAAATGGGTGCGGACCGAGATCGGCCCGATCGCCACGCCCGACGCGATCCAGTTCGCGCCCGGCCTGCCCAAGACGCGTTCGGGCAAGATCATGCGCCGCATATTGCGCAAGATCGCCGAGGGCGAAGTGTCCGCGCAGGCGCTGGGGGACGTTAGTACACTTGCCGATCCGTCGGTTGTGGATAATCTGGTCGCCAATCGTCAGGGATAAAAGACACGCCGGATAAGGAACTTATCGTGCCCGTGCGTATCCTTTCGACATAGCTGGGCCGTGCGGGCGGGGTAGCGCGCGCAGGGCCCAGGCGAGACTTCCGTAAAAGGAGCAGCCCATGGCCCGTTACACGTCCGTCGCCCGCCTGTTGCACTGGATCATCGCGATCCTGATCCTGGTCAATCTGTGGCTGGGCTTTGCCCATGACAGCCTGCCCAAGGAGTGGAAGGTGATGCCGGTCCACAAGTCGATCGGCCTGACCGTATTGGCATTGACGATCCTGCGCATCGTCTGGCGGCTGGGACACAAGCCGCCGGCGCTGCCGGCCGCGATGCCGGGCTGGGAGAAGCTGGCCGCCAACCTCACCCATATCGCCTTCTACGCCTTCATGCTGATCGTGCCGCTATCCGGCTGGATCATGTCGTCGGCGGGCGAGCGGCCCTTGAACTGGTTCTTCCTGTTCGACGTGCCGAAATTCGGCGTGGCCAAGGGCGATGCGATCGTCGGCATATCGCACGAGGCGCATGAACTGATCCCCTGGCTGTGGAGCGCCCTCATCATCGTCCACATCCTGGCGGCGCTGCGCCATCATTTCATGCTGAAGGACGGGGTGCTGCGGCGGATGCTGTGATCTCCCTCTAACGTCATGCTGAACTTGTTTCAGCATCCATCAGGCCCGGCAGGCGGTTGGCCTGATGGGAGAAATGGACCCTGAAACAAGTTCAGGGTGACGATGATGGTTAAGCGACTATAGCTCGCCGGCCCCTAAACCATCTCGCCGGCGAGCAGGCGCGGGAGGGCGCCGGACTGGCCGCGGGCTTCGGCCATGAAGCGGTTCTTGAGCAGGCTGGTGCGCTGCACGGCGGCAAGGCCGGCGCGGCGGACCAGCGAGGGCAGCTTGCCGGGAATGTCGAACAGGCGGACCAGACCGTCCATCGCGACGCTGGTCATCATCGTGTCGAGACCGCGCCAGCGCTGATAGCGGGCGAGCAGCTGCGCATCGCCCGGATCGAGGCCGAGGCGCATGCCTTCGACCAAGACTTCGACCAGCGCCGCCACGTCGCGGAAGCCGAGATTGAGGCCCTGGCCCGCGATCGGGTGGATGGCATGGGCGCTGTCGCCGACCAGCGCGAGGCGGGTGTCGGTGATGCGCGCGGCATGGTGGAAGCCGAGCGGATAGGAGGAGCGCGGGCCGGCCAGGCTGATCTCGCCCAGGAAGCCGCCGATGCGCTTCTGCATTTCGGCGAGCCAGGCGCGTTCCGACAGCTTGAGCATCGCCGGCGCCTGATCGGTGGGCACGGTCCACACCACGGCCGAGCGGGTGCCCGGCAGCATCGGCAGCAGCGCGAGCGGGCCGCCGACATAGAAGATTTCATAGGCGGTGTTGGCGTGCGGCACTTCATGGTCGATCGCGGTGACCATGGCGGTGTGCTTATATTGCCATCGGGTGGTGTTGATGCCCGCCGCCTCGCGCGTGGGGCTGTTGCGCCCTTCCGCCGCGACCAGCAATGCGCCGTGGATCGTCGCGCCGTTCTGCAGCGTCAGGGTGACGCCATCGGCATTGCGATCGACATGGACGGCACGATCGGGCTGGAAGATGGTGAGGTTTTCGACCTCGGCCGCGGTCTGTGCCAGTGCGACGCGCAGGTCGCGATTGGGGAACATCGTCCCCATCACGCCATCATCCGCGTCCGGCACGAAGTCGAGCGCGCCCGGATCCAGCCCGTCGCTGACCCAGATGCGGTCGATCGGGCAGCCCTTGCCTTCCAGATGTTTGCCGACACCGATCGCCTGGAGCATCGCGAAGCTGGTCGAGCTGATCGCCGAGACACGGCCATCGAAACCGGCGGCCGTGGCCTGCACGGGGTCGGCCGGATCGATCACGGCGCATTGCACGCCATGGCGCGAAAGAGCGATACCAAGGGTGAGGCCAACCAGGCCGCCACCCAAAATCACGACATCGAAGCGTTCCATGGAGGCGTATCTAGGCGCTTGGGAACGGATTGGGAAGCGACCTGGATCAAATCGCATATGCTCCTGCGAAAGCAGGAGCCTAGTTGATAGGCCGGAACTGGGCTCCTGCTTTCGCAGGAGCACGCAGCCTCAAATCTTACAGCGTGCGGACCCAGCCGGCCGGATCGGCCACGCTGCCGCGCTGGATGCCGGTCAGTTCGGCGCGCAGGCTTTCGGTGACCAGGCCGCCATCGCCATTGCCGACGGTGAAATCGCCGTCGGTGCTCTTGACCGTGCCAATCGCCGTGACGACCGCAGCGGTGCCGCAGGCGAATGCCTCGCGCAGCTTGCCGCTGGCGGCGTCGGCACGCCATTGGGCGAAGCTGTAGGGCTCCTCGCGGACCTCATGCCCCTTGGCGCGGGCGAGGCTGATGATCGAGTTGCGGGTGATGCCGGGCAGGATGGTGCCGGTCAGCGGCGGGGTAACGATCGAACCGTCATCCATCACGAAGAAGACGTTCATGCCGCCCAGTTCCTCGACCCACTTGTTCTCGGCGGCGTCGAGGAAGACGACCTGGTCGCAACCATGCTTGATCGCTTCCTTCTGCGCGACCAGCGACGCGGCATAATTGCCGCCGCACTTGGCCGCACCGGTGCCGCCGCGCGCGGCGCGGGTATAATGTTCCGACACCCACAGGGTCACGGCCTTCTTGCCGCCCTTGAAGTAAGCGCCGGCGGGCGAGGCGATGACGCAGAAAATATATTCGTTCGACGGGCGCACACCCAGGAAGGCTTCGCTGGCGAACAGGAAGGGGCGCAGATAGAGGCTGCCCTCACCCGACGGGATCCAGTCCGCGTCAATCTTCACCAGCTGCTCGACCGCTTCGAGGAACAGGTCTTCCGGGATCGCCGGCATCGCCATGCGTTCAGCGGACTCGGCGAAGCGACGGGCATTTTCCTCCGGCCGGAACATGGCGACGCTGCCGTCGGCCAGGCGATAGGCCTTCATCCCTTCGAAGATTTCCTGGGCATAATGGAGCACGGCGCAGGCCGGATCGAGCTGGAACGGCTCGCGCGGACCGACGGCGTGGCTGTGCCAGCCCTGCCCCTCGGTATAGCGGATGGTGACCATATGGTCGGTGAAGAGCCGGCCGAAGCCCGGATCCTCCAGAAGTACCGCGCGCGCGTCCGCCGCCACAGCCTTGCTGCTGGGGGTAACGGTAAAGCGCGACTTCTGTTCGACGTCCATGGTGAGTCTCCTTATGCG
This sequence comes from Sphingobium sp. L-44, assembly GCF_056859495.1. Taxonomy (NCBI): domain Bacteria; kingdom Pseudomonadati; phylum Pseudomonadota; class Alphaproteobacteria; order Sphingomonadales; family Sphingobiaceae; genus Sphingobium; species Sphingobium sp. L-44. The sequence continues at coordinate 159,546 of NZ_JBSXOQ010000096.1, forward strand.
TTGGACGGGGGCGCCTATGTCACATCCGGCCCCGCGAAACAATTGGTCATATATACTGACCAATTTTGGAATAAAGAGCCAAGGCGCTGTCGCTGGCCTCTTCCCGTCCCAGCGCGCGCCCTGTATCGCATGCGCCATGCACTTCTTTTCGGACAACGCCACCCCGATCTGCCCCCAGGTGATGGCCGCCATCGCTGGCGCGGACCATGCCGACCATGGCTATGACGGCGACGCGTGGAGCGCGCGACTGGACGGCGCCTTTTCCGACCTGTTCGAAACACCGGTGAAGGCACAATGGATCGCCACCGGCACGGCGGCCAACAGCATCGCGCTCGCCTGCCTGTGCCCGCCCTATGGCGGGGTGATCTGTCATGAGGAAGCGCATATCGTCGTCGACGAATGCGGCGCGCCGGGCTTCTACACCCATGGCGCCAGCCTGATGGCGCTGCCCGGTGTCGGCGCTAAGCTGTTGCCCGATGTCGTGAAGGCAAGGCTCAAGGCGATCCGCCCCGACGTGCATCAGGTGCCGGCACGGACGATCAGCATCACCAATGCGACCGAATATGGCATGGTCTATACGCCGGACGAGGTCGCAGCGCTGGGCGAGATCGCCAAGGCCCATGGGCTGGGCTTCCACATGGACGGCGCGCGCTTCGCCAATGCGGTGGCGCATCTGGGCTGCGCGCCGGCCGACGTCACCTGGCGCGCGGGGATCGACATCCTCTCCTTCGGCTGCGTCAAGAATGGCGGCATGGTGGGCGAGGCGCTGATCTTCTTCGGCCGTGAGCGTGAGGCGCGGGCTGCGGAAGCGGCGCGCTGGCGCAAGCGGGCGGGCCATCTCTTTTCCAAGGGGCGCTATCTGGCCGCGCAGATATTGGCGATGGTCGAGGACGGGCTGTGGCTGGACAATGCCCGCGCCGCCAATGGTGCGGCGCAGGCGCTGGCGCAGGCAGCGGCCGGACGGCTGATGCATCCGGTGGAAGCCAATGAGCTGTTTGTCTGGCTGACCCCGGCGGAAGCGGCGACGCTGCGCGCGCAGGGCTTCGATTTCTATGACTGGGGCGAAGGCGCGGCGCGGCTGGTGACCAACTGGTCGCAGGATGCGCAGAGCGTCGCGCCGCTGGCCGCCGCGATCCGGGCCTTGGGGCATCATGACGCCTGACGACAGGGCGCGGCGCGGGATGGAGCGGGGCGGGATGGAGCGGGGCGGCATCGCCCTGCCCTTCATCCTCGTCACGCTGATCTGGAGTTCGACCTGGATCGTGATCCGCGACCAGCTGGGCAGCGTGCCCGCCAGCTGGTCGGTCTGCTATCGCTTCCTGCTGGCGGGGCTTGCCATGGCCGCGTTCGCGCGGATGCGCGGCGTATCGCTCAACATCGGGCGGGGCGGCCTGGTCTTTGCCGCGCTGCTGGGCACGGCGCAGTTCGTGCTCAATTTCAACTTTGTCTATCGCGCCGAAGTCTATCTGACGTCCGGCGTGGTGGCGGTGGTCTATGCGATGCTGCTGATCCCCAACAGCATCCTGGCCTGGATCTTCCATCGCCAGCCGGTCAGCCGGGCCTTCATCGGCGGATCGGTGATCGCGACGGCGGGCATCGCCATGATGCTGGTGCATGAATATCGCTTTGCCGGAATCGGCCCGGACAAGGTGGTGCTGGGCGCGGCCTTTGCCTGTGCCGGGCTGATGAGCGCTTCGACCGCCAATGTGATGCAGGGCATGGACATCGCCCGCCGCCTGCCAATGATCGCGGTGCTGGCCTGGGCAATGCTGATCGGCGCCGGGATCGACGCCGCCTTTGCCTGGATCACCACCGGGCCGCCGGTGATCGAGCCGCGGATCGGCTATCTGCTGGGCATAGGATGGCTGGCACTGGCGGGATCGGTCGTCACCTTCCCGCTCTATTTCGGGCTGATCCAGCGCATGGGCGCGGGTCGGGCCGCCTATACCAGCGTGCTGATCCCGGTGATCGCAATGCTGATCTCCACGGTGATGGAGGGCTATCGCTGGAGCGGGCTGGCGGTGCCGGGCGCGCTGCTGGCGATCGCCGGCATGGTGATCGCGCTGCGGGCGAAAACTAGAGCCTGACGCCGCCGGGCTGGTAGCGTAGCTTGGCCATGTTGAGGCGGGCGATCAGGCTGCTGAGCGATTCCGGTGCGGGGGCCGCGCGATCAGGCACGGACATGGCGTTGATGCGGTCACCGAGCGTGGAAACAGTCTTGTCGATGCTGGTCATGACACACCCTTGTTGATGCGGTAATCCCGCTTTCGGCGCACGCTGGTTAACGGGGCGTAAACCATGCGACGAACCGATCAGCAAGGCTGATTTTCTTCCACAAGACAGGCCCTTAGACCTTCGACATGGGTGGGGTAAAGAGGTTTCCAATCAAGCAGCCGACGCGCCCGGCCATTGGCGACGCGGCGGTTTTCGGCATAGAAGGCCAGCGCCTGGGGCGACAGGTCCGCCTGTTCCAGCGACAGCAGCGGCGGCAGCGGCTGGCCCAGCAGTTCGCAGGCGGTGGCGATCACATCATTCTGGGCGCAGGGGCTGCCGTCGGCCAGATTATAGGCACCGGGCGGGCCGTCAAAGGCGGCGATGATGCCGCCGACGATATCGTCGACATGGACCCGGCTGAACACCTGTCCGGGCAGGGCGACGCGGTGCGCCTTGCCGGCCCGGACGCGATCGAGCGCCGAGCGGCCGGGACCATAGATGCCGGGCAGGCGGAAGCGACGGACATCGGGCCGCAAGGCGCCCCAGTCGAGATCGGCGCGGGCGCGGGCGGTGCGGCGCCCCTGCCCTACGGGGCTTGCCTCGTCGACCCAGGCGCCGGCCGCATCGCCATAGACACCGGTCGAGGAGAGATAGCCGACCCAGAGCGCCGGCGCGGCGGCGATCGCGGCGCCATAACGGGTGAGGACGGGGTCATCCTCGCCCTTGGGCGGGACGGAGGAGAGGATATGGGTGGCGCCGGCGATGGCCGCGCGAACGGCCGGTTCATCATCGAAGGCGATCGCCTGGGCATCGGCGCTGCGGCGGACGCCGGTGACCTGCCAACCCTCGGCCCGCAGTCGGGCGGCGAGGCGGGAGGCGCTATAGCCCATGCCGAGGATCAGCATGTGCAGCATCGGCGCCCTCCCCTTAAGCCGGTATCAGACCGTGAAGCTCTCGCCGCAGCCGCAGCTGCCCTTGGCATTGGGATTGGCGAAGACGAAGCCGGCGGTGAAATCATCCTCGACCCAGTTCATGGTCGAACCGATGAGATAGAGGACCGAGGCGCCGTCGATATAGAGGACGCCACCGGGAGTCTCGATCTTCTCGTCGAACTTGGCTTCTTCGGTGACATAGTCGACCGAATAGGCAAGGCCCGAGCAGCCGCGCTTGGGGGTCGAGAGCTTGACCCCGATCGCGCCTTCGGGCGCCTGCGCCATCAATTCGGCGATGCGGCCTTCGGCGCTGGGCGTCAGCATGACGGCGGCGGGGCGGGCACGAGTCTTGGTGGTCGTCTCGGTCATCAGAGCATTCCCAGTTCGAGCTTGGCTTCGTCTGACATCTTGCCCGGATCCCATGGCGGATCCCAGACGAGGTTCACCTCGACATCGCCGACGCCGGGCACCGCGCCGACGCGCAGCTCGACTTCGCCGGGCATGGATTCGGCGACCGGGCAATGCGGCGTGGTCAGCGTCATGGTGACGACGGCATGGCCGTCGCTGGTGACGTCGACGCCGTAGATGAGGCCGAGGTCATAGATGTTGACCGGGATTTCGGGGTCGAAGATTTCCTTCAGCGCATCGATGATGCCGTCATAGAGATCGCCACCCGGTTCGCCCGCCGCGACTTCGCTGGGCTTCTGCGCCAGGAAACCGTCGAGATAGTCGCGCTGGCGCGGAGCGGCCTCCGCCTCTTCCACGCGCGCCTTGGGCGGGGTTTCCACCGCGTCGACTTCTTCCACCATGAACTTCTTTTCCTCGGTCATCCGAAGATCTTCCTTACCCGTTCGATACCCTTGACCAGCGCATCCACGTCGCTGTCGTCGCTGTAGATGCCGAAACTGGCCCGTGCGGTCGCCTCGACGCCCAGATGCCGCATCAGCGGCTGGGCGCAATGATGGCCGGCGCGGATCGCGACACCCGTTTCGTCCAATATGGTGCCGACATCGTGCGGATGCACCCCCTCCACCTCGAAAGAAAGGATGCCGGCCGAATCTTCCGGGCCAAAGACGCGCACGCTGTTGATCTGGCTGATCGCGGTGCGGGCCTTGGCCACCATGGCGCATTCATGGGCGTGGATGGCGTCGAGGCCGATGCCTTGCACATAGTCGATCGCGGCCGACAGGCCGACGACGCCGACGATATGCGGCGTGCCCGCCTCGAACCGGGTCGGCGCGGGGGCATAGGTGGTCTTTTCGAACGTCACCTTGTCGATCATCGACCCACCGCCCTGATAGGGGGGCATGGCGTCCAGCAGTTCCTTGCGCCCCCACAGCACGCCGATGCCCGTCGGGCCATAGAGCTTGTGCGCGGAGAAGACGTAGAAATCGCAGTCGAGCGCCTGCACATCGACGGCGAGGCGGGGGACCGCCTGGCAGCCGTCGATCAGAATCTTGGCGCCGACCATATGGGCGACATCGGCGGCGCGGCGGCAATCGAGCACGCTGCCGAGCACATTCGACACATGGGCAAGCGCGACCATGCGGTGCTGCGGCGTGATCATCGCGCGCATCGCGTCGAGATCGATCCGGCCATCCTGCGTCAGCGGCACCACGTCGATCTGGGCGCCGACCTTTTCGGCGACGATCTGCCAGGGGACGATATTGCTGTGATGTTCGAGGGTCGACAGCAGGATGCGGTCGCCGGCCTTCAACTGCGTTCCGGCCCAGCACTGGGCGACCAGGTTGATGCCCTCGGTCGCGCCACGGACATAGACGATCTCGCTGTCCGACGCGGCGCCGATGAAGCCGGCAACCTTGCGCCGTGCAGCCTCATAGGCGAGCGTCATATTGGCCGAGCGTTCATAGACGCCGCGATGCACGGTGGCATAGTCCGGGCCATAGGCACGGGCGATCGCGTCGATCACCGCGGTCGGCTTCTGCGCGGTGGCGGCACTGTCGAGATAATGCCAGTCGCCGACACCGGGGAAATCGTCCCGCAGGCGCAGGCCTTGGGCGAGATCGGTCATACCAGCGTCCCCAGCTTGGCGAGCGCCGCCGCCTCGAACCGCTCGCGCAGATCGTCCTGCGCGACATCGTCGAACACGCCGGCGACGAAGGCCTTGAGCAGCAACGTCTTGGCGGTGGCCGGGTCCATGCCGCGCGAGGCCATGTAGAAGAGCGCCTGCTTGTCCAGCTCGCCGACCGTGGCGCCATGGGCGCATTTCACGTCGTCGGCGTAGATTTCCAGTTCCGGCTTGGCGTTGGCCGTGGCGGTGCGGTCGAGCAGCATCGCCTTGATCGACTGGAAAGCGTCGGTGCGCTGGGCATCGCGGGCGACATTGATGCTGCCGAGATAATTGCCGGTGGCATGGCTACCCAGGATCGAGCGGACGGTCTGGCCGCTGGTCGCGTCGGGTTGGGCATGGGTGACGCTGGTGATGATCTCCAGCGTCTGCTCGCCACCGCCGATGATCGCGCCGTTCAGTTCGAAATGGCTGCCCTTGCCGAGCGTGACAGCGAAAGTGACACGTCCAAGCTTGCCGCCGATGTTGAGCAGATGGAAATCGAACCGGGCACCGTCCGCGATATCAATGACATAGTCATGCACCGCGGTCGCGCCATCGGCCGCATCCTGCAACAGATGATCATGCGCGCTTTCGCCCTCCGCCACCGTGATCCGGGTCGCGGCCGGCACCGGCCAGACGGCGGCGAGTGCGTCAAGATCGCTGTAACGCCAGGCTTCATCCTTGCGCGTGGGGAGAGCGAGGAGGGTCACGCCGCGATCACCTCGGAATAGCCTTCGCTTTCCAGCTGCAGCGCCAGTTCGGGGCCGCCCGACTTGACGATCCGGCCGGCGGCCAGGACGTGGACGAAATCCGGCTTCACATAGTCGAGCAGGCGCTGATAATGGGTGATCAACAGCACGGCCTTGTCGGGCTTGCGCATGATCGCATTGATGCCCGCGCCAACGGTCTTGAGCGCGTCGATGTCGAGGCCCGAGTCGGTTTCGTCGAGGATCGCCAGCTTGGGATCGAGGATGCCCATCTGCACCATTTCGGCGCGCTTCTTTTCGCCACCCGAAAAGCCGACATTCACCGGACGCTTGAGCATTTCCATGTCGAGGCCGAGCAGGCCGGCCTTTTCCTTGGCCAGCTTGATGAACTCGCCACCGTTCAGTTCCTTCTCGCCGCGCGCGCGGCGCTGCGAATTGAGGCTTTCGCGCAGGAACTGCAGGTTGGAGACGCCGGGGATTTCGACCGGATACTGGAAACCCAGGAACAGGCCAGCAGCAGCGCGTTCATGCGGGTCTTTTTCGAACAGGTCTTCGCCTTCGAAGGTCGCGGTGCCACCGGTCACTTCATAGTTCGGACGGCCGCCCAGCGTATAGGCGAGCGTCGACTTGCCGGCGCCGTTCGGCCCCATGATCGCGTGGATTTCGCCCGCGTTGATCTGGAGCGACAGGCCCTTCAGGATCGCCTTGCCGTCGATTTCGTTGGTGAGATTGTCGATCGTCAGCATCTGTCTTTAGTCCTTGTGCGCGCGCTGGAGCGTCCGCGCGGTCCAGAAGGCCATGTCGCGCACATCGCCCGGCGCGGGGAAAAGCGTGTCGATATGGCGCTTGATCGGCATATAGGGCCACCAGTCGGCGTCCGGCTCGGGCGCGCCCTTTTCCAGCAGCGCGACGACGAATTCGCTGACCGGGCCCATGCGGGCGAGGTTGGGCGCCTTCGCCTTGTGGAAGGCCTTGTCGGTGCGCAGCTTCTCGGTCATGGCGACATCGCCCTTTTCCAGCGCATCGCGGCATTCGGCCTGATAGGCGTCGAGATCGCCGAAATCCTTGGCGGCGCGGGCGGTAAGCTCGCCCTCTTCCAGCTCATAATCCTCGGTCAGGATGCGGATCGCGGCGGTCCATGCCTGGCCATTGCCGACATCCTCCGCGAAATCGGCGAGGGCATCCTGGATATCGTCTTCGTCGCTCAATTTTCCGTCCTTCAAAATCTCAAATTTGCTGTTCAGCTTGCCGCGTTTCCGAAAAGATCCGCACAAACCATCACCAGACTGGCCGCTACAACCAATAGGCCAGCGCCATAAATCATCATGAAAAGCCAAAAGGCCGCAGGTCGTTCAGATTTAACGAAATTGCCATACCAAGTTTCGACCAGCCCAGTTTTCCAACCTTTGCAGAAAAACCATCCAATCATCGGCCCGGCAATCATCACAGCAAGCAACAAAGTTATGTCACTCACAATGGCTGCATTTCGCGTCACCCCACGCTGCCTTCCAGGCTGATGCCGAGCAGCTTCTGCGCTTCCACCGCGAATTCCATCGGCAGTTGCTGCAGCACTTCCTTGGCGAAGCCGTTGACGATCAGGCTGACCGCGCTTTCCTGATCCAGGCCGCGCTGCATCGCGTAGAAAAGCTGGTCGTCGCTGATCTTGCTGGTGGTCGCCTCATGCTCGATCTGGGCCGAGGGATTGCGCACCTCGATATAGGGCACGGTGTGGGCGCCGCACTGGTCGCCCAGCAGCAGGCTGTCGCACTGGGTGAAGTTGCGCACGCCCTCCGCGCCCGGCGCAACGCGGACGAGGCCGCGGTAGGTGTTGTTGGACCGGCCCGCCGAGATGCCCTTCGACACGATGGTCGAGCGGCTGCCCTTGCCATTGTGGATCATCTTGGTGCCGGTATCGGCCTGCTGCAGATTGTTGGTGAGCGCGACGGAGTAGAATTCGCCGACGCTATTCTCGCCGTTCAGCACGCAGGACGGATATTTCCAGGTAATGGCGGAGCCGGTTTCGACCTGGGTCCAAGACACCTTGGAGTTGCGACCCTGACAGAGCGCGCGCTTGGTCACGAAATTATAGATGCCGCCCTTGCCATTCTCGTCACCGGGATACCAGTTCTGGACGGTGCTGTACTTGATCTCCGCATCGTCGAGCGCGACCAGTTCCACGACCGCGGCGTGAAGCTGATTCTCATCGCGCATCGGCGCGGTGCAGCCTTCGAGATAGGAGACATAGGCGCCATCGTCCGCGACGATCAAAGTGCGCTCGAACTGGCCGGTATTTTCCGCATTGATGCGGAAATAGGTCGACAGCTCCATCGGGCAGCGAACGCCCTTGGGAATGTAGACGAAGGTGCCGTCGGAGAAGACCGCGCAGTTGAGGGTGGCGAAATAATTGTCGTGCATCGGCACGACCTTGCCCAGCCACTTCTTCACCAGGTCGGGGAATTCACGCACCGCTTCGCTGATCGAGCGGAAGATGACGCCCGCTTCCTCCAGCTCCTTGCGGAAGGTGGTGGCGACCGAGACCGAGTCGAACACGGCGTCGACCGCGATCTTGCGGCTGCCCTTCACGCCGGCGAGCATTTCCTGCTCGGCGATGGGGATGCCGAGCTTCTGATAGGTCGCCAGGATTTCCGGATCGACCTGATCCAGCGAATCCAGCTCCACCTTCTTCTTCGGCTCGGCGTAATAATAGGCGTCCTGGTAATCGATCGGCGGGACATTGAGCTTGGCCCAGTCCGGCGCTTCCATCTTCTGCCACATGGCGAAGGCCTTCAGGCGCCAGTCGAGCAGCCATTGCGGCTCGTTCTTTTTGGCCGAGATGAAGCGGACCGTATCCTCGTTCAGGCCCTTGGGCGCGAAATCCTGCTCGATGGCCGACGACCAGCCATGCTCATAGGTGGAGGCGCGCTCGGCGGCCTCCAGCGCTTCCTGATTACGGACGGTGCTCACTTCTTCGGTCATGCCATTTCTCGTGTCAGGCTGGCGATGGTCACGTTCGCGAGCGCTTCGCGGATCGCGTTGTTCGCCAGATTCATGTGCGGACGGATGCGGCAATCCTGTTCCAGATTGCAGTCATGCGCCCCCTGTTCGCTGCATGCGGTCATGGCGATGGGGCCTTCGACCGCCTCCACCACGTCCGCCAGGGTGATCGTCGCGGGCGGGCGCGACAGGCGCACGCCGCCACCAGTGCCCCGGCTCGATTCGAGCAGACCCGCCGCCGACAGCCGGCTCACCAGCTTCTGCGCGGTGGGCAGCGGGATGCCGGTTTCGGCGCTGAGCGTGGTCGCGTTCATCTTGACCGCACCGCAGTGGCGGGCGGCGGCAGACATCAGCACGACGGCATAATCGGCAAAGCTCGATAATTTCATGCGTGTTGCGAACCATTCTCAAATCGGATCGAATCAATCCGATTGGGCATGTGGTCCCACTCGCCCCCGGAATCAAGGCATTTTTGCTTGGATCGAAGGGTGATCAGCTCAGCCGGTTGAGCACCGCGACGTCGCCGCCCAGCGTGCGGCGGAGCAGGGTCAGCTGGACCACGGCGGTCGGCTCGGTCTGGAGCTGGTGCGGGGTCATGCCGATGAAATGCTTGATCTCGCGAATGAAATGCGACTGGTCGTAGAAGCTGCCATCGTCGCACAGCGCCTGCCAGCTTTCATGGTCGAGCGCGATCCGCGCGCTGCAGCGCAGGGCGCGATATTTGCGGGCGAGCAGCTTGGGCGGGGCGCCATAGAGTTTGTTGGTGATGCGGGCGAGCTGGCGCGGCGACAATTCGGTCATCTCGCTCAGCACCTCGATCCGGGGCGAGCCTTCGCCGATCAGCCAGCTGTCGATCGCCCGCAGGATCGCCCAGGTCGCTTCGGGCAACGGCTTGATCCGTTCGGCAAGGAAGGACCAGGTGAGCGCGGCCATGGCGTCGCCATCCTCCATGCGCTGCAACTGGGCGAGCAGGTCGAGAAAGCCGTCATCCCGCTCCGCCGCCAGATCGCACAGGCCATCAGCCAGCTTGTCGGCGTCGCCGCCATGCAGCGCCAGCCAGCCGGCCGGCAGCAGCGACACGCCCAGCAGCCGGGTCGGGGCATCCAGTTCGAAGCGGGTCGCGCCCTGCGTGGGGCCGATCAGGCCGACGGCGGGGGGCCGCTGCACCGATCCATCCTGGAAATGATAGCGCCCATCGCCCCGCAGCATCAGCCGCAACTGCGCGACATCGGCGCGGGTGACGTCGGCATAATGGTCGGCGGCCACGGAAAATATGTAGAGCGAGCCGAAATAGGGCCGGACCTTTTCCGGCGGGGTGAAATAGCGCAAGCGGACCGGGCCCTGTTCGGCATCCACCGAATAGGACAATGGCCCGCGATTATCCGGCACCACCCCCCGCGCCGCACTCAGCGGCAGATCCCAATGTTGCGGCCCCATAGTTTCACCCCAGTGGCGGCATTATGAGCGCGGCCAGCGACCGTGCAAGAGCCATGACGTCACCATGACGATTTTTCGCCACAGCGTTGCAACAAAAAAATGACCCGGCAGCTTTCACTGCCGGGTCAGGAAAAGGTCTCATCAGCCAAAATGGCCTAGAGCCTTCGGGTCGCAAGACGGCTTTAAGCCCGAATCGGTGGAAGATTATTGGACAGATCGGACATCTGACGACCGAAAAGGATCGCATTCATGACGTTTTCTGTCATGAAATGACGCAAGGGAATATGTTGTTGCAATAACGCAACACGACTCGACCTGCGCAGGCACCGCTGGCATAGCGCGGCCATGTCCTATCGCCTGATCCGTCCGCTCTTCTTCGCGCTCGATGCCGAGCGCGCCCATAATCTGTCGATCGCGCTGCTGCGGATGATGCCGACCCCGGCCCCGCTGAAGGCCGACCCGATGCTGGCGCAGACGGTGGCGGGCATCGCCTTTCCCAATCCGGTGGGCCTGGCGGCAGGCTATGACAAGGATGGCCGGGTCGCGCACAAGATGCATGGGCTGGGCTTCGGCTTTGCCGAACTGGGCACGCTGACCCCGCTGGCACAGCCGGGCAATCCCCAGCCGCGCCTGTTCCGGCTGGTCGAGGACAAGGCGGTCATCAACCGCTTCGGCTTCAACAATGGCGGCCAGGGCGCCGCCGCCGACCGCATCGCCCGCTATCGCCGGCCGGTGGGTGACGGGCCGGTGATCGGCATCAATATCGGCGCGAACAAGGAAGCGACGGCGGCCGGGCGCGCCAATGCCGATTATGCCACCGGCGTTACCTGCATGGCGCCGCTGGCCGATTATCTGACCGTCAATATCTCCTCGCCCAACACGCCGGGGCTGCGCGCGCTGCAGGGCCGGGCGGCGCTGGACGATCTGCTGGGCGCGGTGATGGCGGCACGGCCAGCCGGCGGCCCGCCGATCTTCCTGAAGGTGGCACCCGACCTGGAGCCGGCCGATATCGAGGATATTGCCGCCGCCTGCATCGACCACCGGATCGACGCGCTGATCGTGTCCAACACCACCATCACCCGCCCGGCGCTGCAATCGCCCCATGCGGGCGAGACCGGCGGCCTGTCGGGCGCGCCGCTGACCGACCTGTCGCTGGGCAAGCTGCGCGACTTCCGCCGGCTGCTGGGCGACCGGCTGCCGCTGATCGGCGTGGGTGGCATCGCCAATGCGGAGCAGGCCTATGCCCGCATCCGTGCCGGCGCCTCGCTGGTGCAGGTCTATAGCGCGCTGGTCTATGAAGGCCCCTATCTCGCCAGGCGGATCAATGATGGCCTCAAGGTCCTGATGGCGCGCGATGGCGTGCGGCATATCGGCGAGGTGGTGGGGATCGACGCCTGATCCGTCCTTCCCGCACATGATCGAAACAAGACGGGTTGCGAAACGAAATGCGAGCTTTAGGGTGCCGGCCATGACCTCCCGCCTGACCGGCCTGCTGGCCCCCTTCGCCCTGATTGCCCCCCTTGCCCTGCCGCCCGTAACCGCCCTGGCGCGCGAGCCGGTGGCATTGAATGCCACCGTATCCGCCGCCGATCCGCGCGCGGCGGCAGCGGGGCAGGAAATATTGCGCAAGGGCGGCACCGCCACCGACGCGGCGATCGCGATGATGCTGGCGCTGAACGTGGTCGAGCCGCATAATAGCGGCATCGGCGGCGGCGGCTTCCTGATGCATCATGACGGCGCGAGCGGCGTGCTGGAATCGATCGACGGGCGCGAGACCGCGCCGGCCGCTGCCCGGCCCGACCGCTTCATGGGCGCCGACGGCAAGCCCCTGCCCTTCGTCCAGGCCTGGCCGGGCGGCTATTCGGTCGGCGTGCCGGGCAATCTGCGCATGGCGTGGGAAGCCCACAAGAAATGGGGCAAGCTGCCCTGGGCCGACCTGTTCCAGCCCGCGATCCGGCTGGCCGACGATGGCTTCCAGTTGGGCGAGCGCACCGCCACGGCGCTGAAGGCGTTGCAGAATATCTGGGCCGATTTCCCCGAGATCCGCAGCTATTACTGGATCGACGGGCAGTTGCCGGCGGTCGGCACGACGCTGAAGAACCCGCCGCTCGCCGCCCTGTTCAAGCGGATCGCGGCGGAAGGGCCGGACGCCTTCTATCTGGGCGAGAATGCGCAGGCGATCGCCAAGGCGGTCACCACTGCGCCGCGGAACCCGGTGCCGATGACGACCGACGATCTGGCCAATTACCAGGTCAAGGACCGCAAGCCGGTATGCGGCCATTATCGCGCCTATACGGTATGCGGCATGGGGCCGGCGTCGGCCGGCGGCATCACCGTGCTGCAGGTGCTGGGCATGGTCGAGCGTTTCCCGCTGGCGCAGTGGGGCAAGGATGACCCGCGCTCCTGGCACGTCATCGGCGAAGCGATGCAACTGGCCTATGCCGACCGCGACACCTGGCTGGGCGACCCCGAGTTCGTCCATGTACCGATCGCCGGGCTGATCGATCCCGCTTACCTCAAGCAGCGGTCGGGCGAGATCCGGCTGAACAAGGCGCTCAACTCCTATAAGCCCGGTCTGCCCGCCGGGGCGCAGCCGCGCACCAGCGCCCTGCCCCAGCCGGAAAGCGGCACCAGCCATTTCGTCGCGGTGGACCGCAATGGCGACATCGCGGCCTGGACATCGACGATCGAGAGCTTCTTCGGCAGCCAGCTGGTCGCCAATGGCGTGGTGCTGAACAATGAGCTGACCGATTTCAGCTTCACGCCCGAGAAGAATGGCGCGCCGGTCGCCAATCGGGTGGAGCCGGGCAAGCGGCCGCTGTCGTCCATGTCGCCGACCATCGTCTATGACGCAAAGGGCATGCCGATCTTCACCGTCGGCGCGGCCGGCGGCAAGACCATCATCATGCAGGTCGCCAAGGCGCTGATCGCCCATTTCGACTGGGGCCTGTCGGCGCAGGATTCGATCGCGCTGGGCCTGGAATTCTTCAATGGTGATGGACTGGTGCTGGAACAGGGCACGTCGCTGGAGGCGATGAAGGCGCCGCTGGAGAAACTGGGCCACCGCGTCACCATCTCGCGCCTGGGCCTCAAGGCCAATGCGGCCGAGCGGACCGCCGACGGCCACTGGATCGGCGCCGCCGACCCGCGCAGCCCCGGCGTGTCGCTGCAGGAATAAGGCAGGCGATCATGGCGAGCGCAGCGTCGCGCTCGCCATGATCGCGTCAGGCGCCCTTCTTGAGGTCGAGCCCGGCGACGTTGAATTCGAACGGGAAGCGCTGATCCTTGGGGCCGACGGCGAGGTCAACCTTCAGGCTCTTCGCCTTGGCGATCGCCTCATAGGCATTTTGCGAAGGCATGATCTCGATCCCGTCCTTCGCCTCGGTCATGCGGCCCTTCCAGCGATGGGCCTTGCCATCATCGGTCTTCGCATCGACCGCGCAGTCGGACAGGTCGCACTGGAAGGGCGCGCCGACCAGCTTCACCGTCACCGTCTTTTCGCCATTGGACATGGGCTGGACCATCAGCACCGAGAAGGTGTCGGCGGCGGTCATGGTCTGCACGCTGTTGGCGCTGCCGATATAGGCGACCTTCTGGCTGGCGCCGGCGGTTTCATATTTCCAGACCTGGCCGATCTGATCGCGCTGGGTCGGTTCCTTCTTGTCCCCGCCCGAACAGGCGGCCAACAGGCCGAGCATGGCGAGGGGCATGATATGGCGCATTGTCGCATTCTCCTTGTCAGGCAAGAACGCGGGGATGCGCGGGAGTTTCCGTCAGGCGTAGCGGGCAGCGGTCTCGCGGATCAGGGCGATCATGTTGGGAATGCCCTGGGTGCGGTTGGAGCTGAGCTGGTTCTTGAGGTCGAAGGGAGCCAGCGCGCCCTCGATATCGGTCGCGCCAATCTGTGCTGGGGCGCGGTCCTGCACGGTCAGCAGCACCAGCGCGATGATCCCCTTGGTGATGGCGGCATTGCTGTCGGCGAGAAAATGGAGCCGGCCATCGTCGAGCACCGTGGGATAGACCCAGACCGCCGCCGAACAGCCCCGCACCAGCGTCATATCGGTCTTGAGCGCGTCGGGCATATCCTCCAGCCCCCGGCCCAGATCGATCAACAGGCGATAGCGATCATCGGCGTCGAGAAATTCATATTCTTCCTGGAGGTCGGCCAGAACGGGCATCGGGGCGGGCTGATCGGTCATGCCGCCCATATAGGGGGAAAAGCGGTGCGGGAAAGCCGCTTTTCCCCGCCGGCGGATCAGAGATCGACGCCGGCGGCGATGGCTTCGAGCTTGCGGATGCGTTCCTTGAGGTCGGCGACCTCGATACGGGCGGCGGCCGAGGGCGGCGCGGCTTCCTCGCTGCGGCGGCTCAATTCCGCCCGCTTGAGGTCGAGCCAGCCGTTCCAGCCGCGCAGCGACGCGAAGGCGACGATGGTGAGGCCGGCGAGGCCGGCGGTGGCCATGGTGAGGTAGAAGAGGGGATCCTGCATGATGTCCTCCCTGTGTCCTTTGCCGCGATCAGTCGCGGTCCTTGAGCTTCTCGAATTCGCGCTCCAGCGCGGTCGAACTGTCGGTGGCGAGCCGTTCCAGCACGGCGACCCGGTCCTTGAGTGCCTTCACTTCGGCGCGGAGACGTTCAGCCTCCGGATCGGGACCGCGCTGGATGAATTCCTCACCCTTGTGGCGGCGGACGACGCCATATTTGGCGCGGACGACGCTGGCGACGGCGGTAATCCCGACGATGGCGACGACCATTTGAAACGGATCCATATTGTCCTCCCTTGGGCGTGCGGGGCGATCAGTTCGCCGGACCGCGCAGCCGCTCGATTTCGCGATTGAGCTGATGGCTTTCGTCGGTGACGATCCGCTCGACCACGGCGAGCCGGTCCTTCATCGAGCCGATTTCGGCGCGCAGCTGCGCATTTTCCTGGCTGATCAGCTTGATGCGCTCGACCATTTCCTCATTCTTCTGCGGATAGACCGCCTTGCCCCAGCTATTTTCCAGCGGGTAGCCGTGCCGGATGCGAAGCCAGGTGGTAAAAACCCAACCCGCGACACCCAGCGATCCGACGATGACCGCAGCAGGCGCAAGAACTTCAACTGGAACCATGATCTTTACTCCCCTTGCCTGGTCAGCGTCAGCGCAGCGCGTCGATATCGCGCGCGGTCCGGGCGGCGGGATCGGTGGCGATCCGTTCGAGGACTGCGATGCGTTCTTCGAGGCGGCTGATGCGGCCAGTCAGCTTTTCGTTTTCACTTGAAAGAAGGTCGATTTTTCGACCGGCGTCGGGATCTGTTCGATGAACGGTGCCCGTCCATTCATTTTCAACCGGATAACCATGGCGGGCACGGACCCAGGTGGTGAACATCCAGCCCAGCGTCGACATGGCGATGATGGCCAGAACGAAGGTCGGTCCTGCGAAATTCATGGCCTTAACTCCCCGTTATTGCTGCCCTGTCCTGGCTATGCTTCAGCGCAGGCTGTCGATCTCGTCGGCGAGGCGCGTGTTGCGGCTGGTATAATAGACCTCGATGTCGGCGAGGCGGCGGTCGATATCGCGGAACTTGGAGCGGACGTCGCGGGTGGAGCGCGCCGGGTTGGTGCGGACGCCCTGCCAGAATTTCTCGTCGTCCCGATCCGAATAAAGGCCCTGGGGCTTGGCATCGGCGAAATAGGCGGCGGCGAAATAGGCGATCAGCGTCCAGGGGAAGGCGCCCATGAGGGTCACCAGCACCGCGCCGACCCGAACCCAGACCACGTCGATCCCGGTATAGTCGGCGATGCCGGAGCACACGCCCATCCACTTGCCATTCTGCTTGTCGAGATAGAATTTGGTGCGGCGGGCGCTCATGTCAGTTCCTCCGGTCGAAGTCGTAATTATCGTCCTGTGCCGGACGTTGCGGGCGGAAGTCGGGATTGTCGGCTGCGACGATCCGTTCGACCGTCTGCAGCCTGTCTTCGAGACGGCGGGCGAGCAGGTGGAGTTCATCCAGCAGCCGCTCATCCTCGTCGGTGATCTTGGGCGCCTGCTTCCACTTGGTGACATAGTGGAAGATCAGCCAGGGCATGCCGATGAACAGCATGCCGACCACGGCGATGGGGACCAGTACGTCTTCCATCGGATCAGGCTCCCTTGTTCATGCTGGCCTTGAGCGCGGCGAGATCGGCATCGACCTTGTCGGCCGACTTCAGCTCCGCGATTTCCTCTTCCAGCGTCTTGGGCTGCGCGCCCAGACCCATGGCATCGGCGCGGCCTTCGGCCATGTCGACGCGGCGTTCGAGCATGTCGAAGCGGGCAAAGGCTTCGTTGACCTTCTCGCCGGCATAGGCTTCACGCACCCGCAGGCGGTTCTGCGCGCTTTCCATGCGGCTGACCAGGCTGTTCTGGCGGGCACGCGCCTCGCGCAGCTTGCCCTGCAGCTTGGCGATGTCCTCTTCCGACGCCTTCAGCGCCTCGTCCAGCACCTCGATCTCGTGGGAGAGATGCTCGGCCATGTCGGCGGCCTTCTGGCGTTCGACGAGCGCGGCCTTGGCGAGATCCTCACGATCCTTGCTGAGAGCGAGCTGCGCCTTTTCGGTCCAGCCATCCTGCAAAGCCTGCAGCTTGCCGATGTGGCGACGCATTTCCTTCTGGTCGGCGATCGTGCGGGCGGCGGACGCGCGCACCTCGACCAGCGTCTCCTCCATTTCGAGGATGATCATGCGGATCATCTTCGCCGGGTCTTCGGCCTTGTCGAGCAGGTCGGTGACATTGGCGGCGATGATGTCTCGGGTGCGGGAGAAAATACCCATTTTAACGGTGCTCCTGGTCTTCTCTTCAAGGGGGCCGGGGCGGACGAGAGGGGGCATTTCCGCCCCGGCCTGGGTCGTGCGGCCTTACGCCAGATAGCGCAGGGTCGCGGGGGTATCCTGGGTCGCGAGGACCGGGGCTTCGCTGGCGCGGGCCGGGCCGACCGCCGAAAGGATCATGGTCGATCCGAACAGGACGGCGGCAATGGCGACCGACATCAGCTGACCGATTTCGCGAACGCTGTTGCTGTTCTTTTCCATCTTCAACACTCCTTGAACCTGGCCTTCTAAAGGTGCCGCCTGTCTGTGCAGCGGCTTCGTTCCTAACATTGCAGAGCCCGTGCCAATTTTCGAAAAGCGCAGAAAACAGCCGTTTTTTGATGATTTGGCACGGCTGCGCAAAGATTTCACTTGCTGAAAGTTGGGAAATTTCCCCATATTTTGGCGCATGGAGAAAAATACCCAGTTTGTCGGCCAGTCGCTGGCCTTTCTTGACGCCGTCGAACTGGCCGGGCGGGCCGCCGAACTCAATCGCCCGGTGCTGGTGATCGGCGAACGCGGCACCGGCAAGGAGCTGATTGCCGAGCGCCTGCATCATCTGTCGCCACGCTGGGGCGAGCCGCTGATCGTGATGAACTGTGCCGCCCTGCCCGAGACGCTGATCGAGGCGGAATTGTTCGGCCATGAGCAGGGCGCCTTCACCGGCGCGACCAAGGCGCGGCCGGGCCGGTTCGAGGAGGCCGATGGCGGCACCCTGTTCCTGGACGAACTGGGCACATTGTCGATGGCGGCGCAGGAGCGGCTGCTGCGGGTGATCGAATATGGCGAAGTGACGCGGATCGGATCGTCGCGGCCGGTGATGGTCGATGTCCGCATCGTTGCCGCCACCAACGAGGATCTGCCCGCCGCCGCCGATGCCGGGCGCTTCCGCCCCGATCTGCTCGACCGGCTGAGCTTCGAGGTCATCACCCTGCCGCCGCTGCGCGCGCGCGAAGGCGACATAACGGTATTGGCCGACCATTTCGGCCGGCGCATGGCAGCGGAACTCAACTGGCCGCAATGGCCGGGTTTCTCCGCCGCCTGCGCGGCCGAACTGGAAGGCCATGGCTGGCCGGGCAATGTGCGCGAACTGCGCAATGTGGTGGAGCGGGCAGTCTATCGCTGGCCCGAGCCGGGGCGGCCGATCTCGTCCATTGTGTTCGACCCCTTCGCCTCGCCCTGGAAACCACGCCCGTTGATGCCGGGGACTGCGGCAGTTTCACCGGAAAGCGCGGCGCCGGCACCTGCGGCTGCATCGGTGATGAACGGCCATGGCGATGTCACCGATCTCAAATCGGCGGTCGATGCGCATGAGGCGGCGATCGTGCGGGCGGCGCTGGAGCGGTTCCGCTATAATCAGCGCGCCACCGCCAAGGGGCTGGGCCTAACCTATGACCAGCTGCGCCATTGCATGAAGAAACATGGGCTGAGCGCGGGATAGGGCGGCACGGGGCCGCCCTACCGGACAGGTTCAGCGGGTCGGGACGGGTTCCGGACCCGAATAATCATAGAAGCCCCTGCCGGTCTTGCGGCCATACCAGCCGGCCTCGACATATTTGACCAGCAGCGGCGCCGGACGATATTTGGGATCGCCGGTGGTGGTGAGGAAGACGTTGAGGATTTCGAGCGCGGTGTCGAGGCCGACGAAATCGAGCAGGGTCAGCGGCCCCATCGGATGGTTGAGGCCAAGCTTGCAGCCCTGGTCGATGTCGGTGACGCTGCCGACGCCCTCACCCAGCACGAACACCGCCTCGTTCAGCATCGGCAGCAGGATGCGGTTCACGACGAAGCCGGGCGCATCGAAGGCATGGACCGTGGTCTTGCCGATCTTCGCGGCGAAACCCTCGACCGCGGCGACCGTTTCGGGCGACGTGGCAAGGCCGCGAATGACCTCGACCAGCACCATCACCGGCACCGGATTGAAGAAATGGACGCCGACGAAGCGGCTGGCATCGGGCGCGGCCTGGGCCAGGCGGGTGATCGGGATGGACGAGGTGTTGGTGGCGAGGATGGCGCCGGGCGCCAGGATCTTGCCGACATTGGTGAAGATGGTGCGCTTGACCTCTTCCCGCTCGGTCGCGGCCTCGATCACCAGTTGAGCGCCGGCGAGCGGCGCGATCTCGCCGACCGGGGTGATGCGGGCGAGCGCGGCATCGGCGTCGGCCTGGCTGATCTTTTCCTTTTCGACCGCGCGGGCCAGCAGCTTGGCGATGCCGGCCTTGCCCTTTTCGGCGCGGGGCAGGTCGATGTCGGACAGGATCACGTCATAACCGGCCTGGGCGGCGACCTGGGCAATGCCCGCCCCCATCTGGCCGGCGCCGATCACGCCCACGGTCTTGATGTCGGTCATGTCCCATTCTCCTCACCAAATGTTCGTTCCAGTCACCCCTACCGACAAGTAAGGCCGCGCGCCAAGCCCCTTCGCGGGCGGCGAACGGGCCATCGCGACGGATGGATGGTTCGCCCGCGCTATTTTCCGCCTTTGCGCGAACCGCACGCCATGCTTAATAGCCGCCCATGCCCCTTGCCGATCCCCTGCCAGCGCCCGCATCCGGACGGTTCATCGCCGCCGTGCATCATTTCCCGCTGCGCATCTATTTCGAGGATACGGACCTGTCGGGGCTGGTCTATCACGCCAATTATCTGCGCTATATGGAGCGCGCCCGGTCCGACATGCTGCGCATCGCCGGCATCGACCAGCGCGCCAATCATGAAGGCGGCGAAGGCGTCTATGCCGTCACCGACCTGAAACTCGCCTATCGCCGCCCCGCCCGGCTGGACGATGACCTGATGGTCGTCAGCCAGGTGATGGAGGTGCGCGCCGCCAGCTGCGTCATTCAGCAAAGAGTCATGCGCGGCGAGGACATATTGACCGACGGCGTCATCACCGTCGCCTATCTGACACCCCAGGGACGACCGCAGCGCCAGCCGCGCCCCTGGATCGAGATTTTCAGCCGTTTGATGCGAGGGGAAGACATCCACCCATGAACCTGTCCATGCCTGACGTCGGCGCCGCCGTTGGCGCCGCTGCCGACGCCGCCACCATTTCGCCGCTCGCCCTGTTCCTGCAGGCCGACATCGTCGTGAAGGGGGTGATGCTGGGCCTGTTGCTGGCCAGCATCTGGACCTGGGCGATCATCATCGGCTTCAGCTTCACCCTGCGCAAGGCGAGCAAGCAGAGCCGCGCGTTCGAGGCGGATTTCTGGAAGGCGGACGATATCGACCGCTTCTATGAAGCCCGCGGCAAGGCCGAATTCCCGGCCGCCAAGGTGATGGCCGCCGGCGTCACCGAATGGCGCCGCTCCACCGCGCAGAAGGTGATCGACCGCGACGGCACGCGCGACCGGCTGGCGACCAGCATGTCGAGCACGATCGCGGCCGAGGTCGACCGGCTGTCGGACCGGCTGAACATCCTGGCGACGGTCGGTTCGGTTGCCCCCTTCGTCGGCCTGTTCGGCACCGTGTGGGGCATCATGCGCGCCTTCACCTCAATCGCCGCGGCGCAGAACAGCTCGCTCGCCGTCGTCGCGCCGGGCATTGCCGAGGCCTTGTTCGCGACCGCGATCGGCCTGTTCGCCGCCATCCCGGCGGTGATCGCCTACAACCGGTTCAGCCATGGCATCAACCGGATGGAATCGCGCCTCAACCGCTTTGCCGATGGCTTCTACGCGACCTTGAGCCGCGAGCTTGAGGCCCAACGCTGATGGCGATGTCTGGTCCTCCATCCGGTCGGCGCGGGCGCAATCGCGCGCCGATGGCAGACATCAACGTGACGCCGCTGGTCGACGTCATGCTGGTGCTGCTGATCATCTTCATGGTGACCGCGCCGCTGCTGGTGACCGGCGTGCCGGTGAACCTGCCCGAGACGCGCGCCAAGGGGCTGGACCAGGATGCCAAGCCGACCGTGGTGTCGATCGATCGCGACGGCGCCATCTATGTCGACGAGGATGTGGTCAGCGACGCCGACCTGCCCGACCGGCTGGCCGAGATCGTGTCGGCCAATGCCGGCAAGCCCGACGCGCCGCAGATCTTCCTGCGAGCGGACACGGCGCTGGATTATGGCCGGGTGATGCGGGTGATGGGCGAGCTCAACCGGGCCGGCCTCAACAAGGTGGCGCTGGTCAGCACCGGCGGGCAGGACGGCGCCGACGATGTCAGCGCAGGTTCAGAATAGGGGCCATAGGTCAAACCGATGGAACGCGCGGAAAAAATCGGCCTTGGCGTTGCGACGGCAGGACATGTCCTGCTGTTCGGCCTGCTGTCGGCCGGGTTCCTGGCGACGCCCAATCCGCTGAAGCTGAACAGCCCGCCGATGGATGTCAGCCTGGTGGACGAAGTGGCGCTGCAATCGACCGCGCCGCGCATCTCGACCGAGCCGCCACCGCCCAGCGTCGCGCCTGAGAAGGGCCCGACCGAGGACGCTGCGCCCGCTGCCCAGCCCGAGCCGGCCCCCGTGCCCGAGCCGACCCCGGCGCCGCCCAAACCAAAGCCGGTCCCGCCCAAGGAAGTCGCGAAACCCGCGCCGCCCAAGCCGAAACCAACACCGCCGAAGAAGGAAACGCCCAAGGCGGCGCCCAAGCCCAAGCCGGCGCCCGAAAAGCCGGCGGAAAAGCCCAAGACGAAGCCGGCACCGGAGAAGCCCAAGGCAGCGGCCGCCGCGCCGGCCAAGGCCAGCGCCAAGCCCGCGCCCAAGGCCGCCAAGCCGGCCGCAGCATCGGGATCGGGCAAGGCCGCAGCCAAGCCGAAGGGATCGCTGCTGGGCAATGATTTCCTCAAAGGCATCGACACCAGCGCCGACGCGCCGCGCAAGCCGGCCGCCGCGCCGCAGGCCGCCGCCATGGGGCCGCAGCAGAAGGCGGCGCTCGACGCCGAAATCCGCCGGCAGCTCAAGCCCAACTGGCGCCCGCCGTCAGGCGCGGATGCCGACCAGCTGGTGACCCTGCTGGAAGTGCGGCTGGACAAGAATGGCGCGGTGATCGGTACGCCCGAAGTGATCGACCAGTTGGGCGTCACCGCCAGCAACCGGCCCCAGGCCAAGCTGCACGCGGAGCGCGCGATCCAGGCGGTGAAGCTCGCTTCGCCCTTCCGCAATTTGCCGCCCGAATATTATGAACAATGGAAATGGCTGCGGCCACTCCGCTTTGACGCGAGGCTGAACCGATGACGACGACCCTGCTCCGCCGCCTGGCCGCGGCGACCGCCGCCCTGCTCGCCTTCACCGCCATGCCCGCGCTGGCGCAGCTGTCGGTCGACGTGACCGGCGATATCGACAGCAATTTGAAGATCGCGGTGCCCGCGCTGCCGGCGCAGCAGGATGTCGCGACCCCGGCCGGCACCGCCAATGAACTGGGCCGCAAGATCGCCGAGGTGATCGCCACCGACCTTAAGGGATCGGGCCTGTTCGATCCGTCCGGCCCGGCCGGCATGCCCGCGCTCGCTTTCCCGGAAGTGACCAACCCCGTCTATGACAAATGGGGTGCCTATCAGGCGCTGGTGCAGGGCTTTGTCCGCACCACCGGCGGCGAAGCGGACATCACCGTGGGCTGCTACCTTTATGACGTGGCGCTGAAGCAGGAACTGACGCGCCAGGGCTATGTCGTCGCCCCGCGCGACTGGCGCCGCGCCGCGCACAAATGCGCCGACGCCATTTATGCCCGGCTGTCGGGCGAGAGCCCCTTCTTCGACAGCCGCATCGCCTATATCGCCGAAAGCGGCCCCAAGGATAACCGCGTCAAGCGCCTCGCCATCATGGATTCCGACGGCGCCAACCACCGCTTCATCACCAATGGTCAGTCGATCGCCCTCACCCCGCGCTTCTCGCCCGATTACAAGTCGATCGTCTATGTGAGCTATCTGGGCAGCCGGGTGCGCATCTATGTCTATGACATCGGCACCGGGCAGCAGCGGCTGGTGACCGAAAGCAACAACACGACCTTCGCGCCGCGCTGGTCGCCCGATGGCCGCAACATCCTGTTCTCGATGGCGGTGTCGGGCAATACCGATATCTATCGCGTGTCCGCCCAGGGCGGCGCGCCGGTGCGCCTCACCAATTCGCCGGGCATCGATGTCGGCGGTTCCTATTCGCCCGATGGCCGCCAGATCGTGTTCGAAAGCGACCGGTCGGGCGGGCAGCAAATCTATGTGATGAATGCCGACGGGTCGAACCAGCGCCGCATCAGCCATGGCGGCGGCCGCTATGCGACGCCCGAATGGAGCCCGCGCGGCGACCTCATTGCCTTCACCAAGCTGTCGGGCGATTTCAAGATCGCGGTGATGACGCCGAGCGGCGACAATGAGCGCATCCTGACCAATGGCTGGCAGGACGAGCAGCCGACCTGGTCGCCCAATGGCCGCGTGCTGCAATTCTTCCGCACCACGCCGGGTCGCCAGGGCAGCAGCCAGGTGTGGCAGGTCGACCTGACCGGCGTGAACGAACGGCGCATCCCGACGCCGCTCAGCGGCTCCGACCCAGCCTGGGGTCCGTTGCTGCCATAAGTTTTCCACAGCTTTTCGACGCGATAGGGAACCCTATCGTCTTGACAGCGTAACGATTTTTACCAACCATGCTGTTGCCCGTCCGGATGGCAGAATGGCGATATCCTTAGGAGACCCCGATGAAGATCACCCGGCCCCTGCTCATGGCAACCGCCGTCCTGGCCCTCGCCGCCTGCTCGAAGAAGCCGCCGGCCGAACTGCCGCCGGCGCCGGGTGGCAGCGACACGACCCAGACGGGCGGTCCGATCGGCCAGACCGGCCCGGTCAAGGGCAGCCAGGAAGATTTCGTCGCGTCGGTGTCGTCCGACCGCATCTTCTTTGGCCTCGACCAATATGATGTCGATGCCGAGGATCAGGCGACGCTGCAAAGCCAGGCCGCTTGGCTGCAGCAGAACCCCAATGTCCGCATCACCATCGAAGGCCATGCCGACGAACGCGGCACCCGCGATTACAATATCGCGCTGGGCGACCGTCGCGCCAATGCGGCCAAAAATTATCTCGCTTCGCTGGGCATTTCGCCCAGCCGCATCAACACCGTGAGCTATGGCAAGGAACGGCCGGCGGCTCTGGGTTCGGACGAGGCAAGCTGGGCGCAGAACCGCCGCGCAGTGACCGTTACCGTCCAATATTGATCCCCGTCGGGTCGCGACTGACGGCTATGGGCCCGCCGATTTCGATCGGCGGGCCCTTATGTTTTTGGGCCGGCCACGATCTTCACTCCGTCATTGCGAAATTCGTTTCCGATATGTGGGACGACCCTATATATGGGACGAAAACAGGAAGCGAAAAAACATATGCAAGATGGCGAAGAGAAGCAGGAACAGGGCGTTAAGGGCACGCAGACGCTGATGCGCGCGCTCGATATCATGGACGAGGTGATCGACGGGCCGATCCGTGCCGCCGATCTGGCCCGCAAGCTGGGCATGAGCAAGACCACCGCGCACCGGCTGGTGCAGGCACTGAAATCGCGCGACTATCTGGCGGTGACGCGCAACGGCTTCGCGCTCGGCCCCAAGCTGTTGCAGCTGGGCGTGCTGGCGACCGAGCAGATCGACTATGTCCGTGTCGCCCGCCCGTTCATGGAATTGCTGTCGGAAAAGACCGGCTTCTGCGTGTTCGTGGGCAAGCGCGAGGGCGACTGGTCGCGCCATCTGGACCGGGTAACCGGCAACCAGCGGCTGCGCGTCGCGACCGCGCCGGGCGATCGCCGCCCGGTCGCCGAAACGGGCCTGGGCAAGGCGCTGCTGCTGGACGAGGATGAGGCGACCTGGGAACGGCTCTATGTCGAGGCCAAGGGTGGCGAGGCCAGCCGCAAGCATATCGACGCCTATATTGCCGAGATGCGGGTCCACAAGGCGCGCGGCGAAGTGCTGCACGACAGCGAACTGGGCGATGGCGTGCGGTCGATCGCGGTGCCGGTGCGCGATGCCAAGGGGCAGATCTGCGTCGCCATCTCGATCGCGAGCGCGGCCCATTATCTGACCGACGATGTCCGCCCGGCGCTGGCCGAGCAAGTGATGAAGTCGGCCGAACAGATCAGCGCCGCGGTGGGCTTCAGCGGCCAGCGCTGAATTTCCCTTCATTCCTGACAAGAAAATGGGCGCGGTCACCGTAGGTAGCCGCGCCCTTTGAGGTTGGGGAGGACTGGGAAATTACATCCGGTAGGTCACGCCGAAGGTGAAGGTGCGACCAATGCGGGTTTCGAACAGCGTGTCCTGACGCTGGCTGTCGATATAGAGGCGGTTCTGCTCGTCGGTCAGATTCTGCGCCTCGACGATGATCTTCAGGCGATCGGTGACATTATAGCTGGCCGACGCATCCATGTAGAAGGTCTTGGCATTGCCCTGAAGGTCGCTGCCCGGCGAGGCCGGAATGCCGCGGATGAACTTGTCGCGGAAGTTGCCGGTGGTGCGGATCGAGAATTTGTCATCCTCATAATAGAGCGTGCCCGACGCGGTGTTGGGCGACAGGCCGACCAGGTCCGCCGTGGTCGTCACGGTCGGCACGCCGTTCACGCTGGCGAGGATATAGTCGATCTTCGACGTGACGTGGGTGTAGTTCGCCAGCACGCCGAAATTGCTGAAGAAGCCGTCGAGGAAGGTGAAGGGAATCTGGGCATTGAGCTCGATCCCCTTGAGCTTGCCGCCCGGCGTGTTGAACGGCTGCGACACGGTGAACAGCTCATCCGGCAAGGTGTTGCTGTTTTCCAACAGGGCGTTGGGCAAGCCGAGCTGGTTGAACGGGATCTGGCTGTTCACATTCTGGATGAAGCTCTTGATGTCCTTGTAGAAGAAGGCAGCCGAGAGCAGCGAACCGGGGCGGAAATACCATTCGACCGCGACGTCGAAGGTGTTGGCGCGAATCGGGTCGAGGAACGGGTTGTTGACATTACCGACGCGGGTGACCGGATTGACGCCGCTGGTCGGGGTCAGCAGGCCGAGTTCTGGACGGGCCATGACCTTGGCACCAGAGAAGCGGACCAGAACATTCTCGACCGGTTCGACGACGATGTTCGCCGAGGGCAGCCAGTCGTCATAGCTGTTGCTGGCGGCCGCGAACTGGCCGGTCAGACCCGTCGGCGAACTGGCCTGCGCCACGGCGATGTAACCCGACGACAGCATGTCAGTCTTGACGTAGCGCACGCCGACGTCACCGCGAATGCCGAAGCCGATCGCATCGCTGAGATCGAAATTGGCCATGAGATAGCTGCTCATGACCTCTTCGCGCACGCGGCTGCGGCCGCCGCCACATTCGACGCCGCAATAGCGGACATCGTCGAAGCCGAAGGTGTCGGCCCATTTCTCGGGATCGATCGCCGCCCAGCTGGACGGGGCGCCATGGCCCCACAGCTTGTCGACGCCGGTGATGGTGGTGGTGATATCGGCCAGCGTCGTGCCGGCCGGCAGCGCCCGCACCACGGTATCGGCATTATAGGGACGCAGGAAGGTCGACAGGAAATTGCTGCGCCGATATTGCGCGCCGCCCTTGATCGAGAAGGCGTCGCTGACCGTCCATTTGAGGTTGATGTCGGCGGTCATATTGTCGGTGGTGTTCTTCGACGGCTTGCCCTGATAGCTGAAGCCGCCCAGCACGGTGCCATCGGCGCGGCCCGGCGCATAGTTGAAGCTGGCGGGGTCATTGACGTCGATGCCGAAGCCCAAGGTTGGGGTGGTGCCGCCCTTGCTGTAGTCGATCGAGAAACCATCGGTGTCGATCGCGTCCATGAAGGTCTGGAGACGCTTCTTGCCGTCCCAGATGGAGCGGTTGAAGCCGACGATGCCGCTCAGTTCCAGACTGTCGTTGAGGCGACGGCGGAAGTTGAGGTTGGCCTGCTTGAAGGTCGAGACGAAATGATCGACCAGCCCTTCGGAACGGACGTCGACGCCGTCGAACACGCCCTGGACCAGCGAGCCATTCTCGTCGAACTCGATATCGCGCACGGAGGTCATCGGCTGGCCGTTATTGGCGGCCGAGCGGGCGAAGGAGATGGCAGCGATATAATTGTCGCGCCGGGTCACCTCGAACCGCGAATAGAGCATGTCGAGCGAGATGTCGGTGTCGTCGTCGGGGTTGAACTGCAGGGTCAGCGACCCGCCGATCCGTTCCTGATTCTGTTCCGAATTGAGGTAGCGCGGAATGCGCGGCAGGAAGGCGCCGCTGCCCGGCGTATTGGGCAGGTCGTCGCGACGCAGATCATAGATGGCCTGATAGGCGGCACTGGTGCTGGTGCGCGGATTGCCGGTCGAGCAATTGAGCGCATCGGCGCCCTTGGCAGCATTGTCGGCCGGGTTCTGCGGCGCGAAGCCGACCGGCGAGCAGAAACCGCCATTGGTATTGGCCGACAGGATGTCCACGGCCGAATAGCCGACTTCGCGGATGTGCCGCTTCTGATAGGCGACCGAGCCGAGGATGCCGAAGCCGCTGTCGCCGAACTTCTTCGATACCAGCAGCGAGGCACGCGGATCGACCTCCTTCGACAGCTCGTTATAGACGCCGCGCGCGGTCATCGAGAGGACGAAATCCTCCTTCTGTTCCATCGGCTTGGGCGCGCTCAGATCGACCGTCGCGCCGAGCGAGCCTTCCTCGACATCGGCCGAGGGGGTCTTGCGCACCGACAGGGCCGAGAAGATTTCGGTCGGGAAGACGTTGAAGTCGAAGCTGCGGCCATTATTGCCGGCGCCGTAAATGTCCGACGAACCGGTCTGCGACGTGCCTTCCATGCCGTTGATGCGGGTGCGGGTGAAGGCCGGGCCAAGGCCGCGGACCGAGATGTTGCGGCCTTCGCCGCCGTCGCCGCGCTGGAGCGCGATGCCCGGCACGCGCTGCATCGATTCGGCAAGGTTGGAGTCGGGGAACTTGCCGATATCTTCGGCGACGATCGAGTCGATCGCGGCGGCTTCCTGCCGCTTCATGCTGAGCGCGCTGTTGAGCGAGGCGCGGAAGCCGGTGACGACGATGTCGGCATTTTCCTGGTCGGGCTGCGCCTGCGGCGCCTGGTCCTGCGCAAAGGCCGGCGCGCCCGCCATCATGGCGACGGCCAGCGCGATCACCGACGAACGGCGCGCGGACGCAATACGGCTGTAATGCTCGATCATGACTTCCTCCCCAATGTGCCGGCCCTCGCCGGCATTCCCACTATGTGAAATTTTGTGTCACACTATATTATATTTCACGACATTTCCATAAAAATCATAATATGACCGCAAGTTCCACGATGTGGATCACGAAGGCGCTGATCGCATTGGATGCTGGGAGGGATTGACCGGAATTTTTTCCCTATATATGGATCATGCTATCAATTTATGAGACCGATCCCATCGTGATCGCGACCGGATTCCTGCTTCCGCCTCTGCACGGGCGGTTTTCTTGGGGGAGCGCGTCTTGGCGCGCTCCCCTATTTGTCTCGCTCAGGATGTTTGCGTCATGCCGCTCAGCACCAGCCTTGCCCTGATCCTGATGGCAGGATCCTCCATCGCGGCGCCGCAATCCTTCGACCTGTCGTCGGGCAGTGCCACACGGCAGACGCCCTATCAGGCTGGCGGCCATGGCATGGAGCCGGGCAGCACGGACGGCGATTTCCTGTTTTCGGTGGCGGTGCCCGACGGCACCTATCGGGTGACGCTGAAGCTGGGCGACCGCAAGGCAGCCGGCGAAACCACGGTGAAGGCCGAAGCGCGGCGGCTGATGCTACGCAATGTCGCGACCAAGAAGGGGCAGTTGGTCGAACGGCAGTTCCTGGTCAATGTCCGCAGCCCTGCCCTGCCGCCGCCGCCCGCCAATGCACCGGGCGGAAC
This sequence comes from Sphingobium sp. L-44, assembly GCF_056859495.1. NCBI lineage: Bacteria > Pseudomonadati > Pseudomonadota > Alphaproteobacteria > Sphingomonadales > Sphingobiaceae > Sphingobium > Sphingobium sp. L-44. Next base: position 188,518 of record NZ_JBSXOQ010000096.1, read on the forward strand.
GGCCGTGCGGATCACTGCGGGCGATGCGCGCGAATATACGTGGGACGACCGGCTGACGCTGGAATTTCTGGGCAAGCCGCAGGTCGCTTCGGTGACGATCGAGCCGGTGAGCGCGCCCACGATTTTCCTCGCTGGCGATTCGACCGTGACCGATCAGGCGGCCGAACCGGCGGCGAGCTGGGGCCAGATGCTCCCCGTAATGCTGGACGGCAGCATCGCGGTCGCCAACCATGCCAAGTCGGGCGCAACGCTCAAATCCTTCCTCACCGACCTGCGCTTCGACAAGCTGCTGTCGGCGGTGAAGCCGGGTGACTGGCTGTTCATCCAGTTCGGCCATAATGACCAGAAGCAGGAATGGCCGCAAACCTATGCCGATGCGGCCACTACCTACCCCGCCTATCTACGCGCCTATATCGCCGAGGTGCGGCGGCGCGGCGCCCATGCGGCGCTGGTGACGTCGCCGGAACGGCGCAATTTCGACGAGAGCGGCCATATCAAGGATACGCTGGGCAGCTATGCCGATGCGGTGCGCAAGCTGGCGGCCGAGGAACGGGTGCCGCTGATCGACCTGAATGCCGACAGCCGTGCCATCTACGAAGCGCTGGGGCCGCAGGTCGCACCCACCGCCTTCAATGATGGCGGCAAGGACAAGACCCATCATAATAATTATGGCGCCTGGCTGCTGGCGAGCGCGGTGGCCGAGCGGATCAGGACGCAGATTCCCGAACTGGCGCCGCATATCGTCGCCGCACCCTTTATGCCGGCCCAACCGCCGAGCGCCCCGCAGGTGGCGATCGTGCCGAGCCGGGCGCATAGCGATGTGCGTCCGGCAGGTAACTGAGCCATGTTGCGGATGAGCCGGCGTGAGATGAGCCTGGGCCTTGCCGCTAGTGCGCTGCTGACGCCCGGCACCGCCTTCCCCTTTGCCGGTCATGCGGCGCGGCGGTTCGACGTGCGCGATCATGGTGCGCGGGGCGACGGCATCGCGATCGACAGCGATGCGATCAATGCGGCGATCCTGGCCGCATCGCAGGCAGGTGGCGGCACGGTGCTGCTGCCGCGGGGCCGCTATCTCTGCTTCTCGATCCGGCTGAAAAGCCATGTCACCCTGGTCATCGGCGAAGGCGCGGTGATCGAGGCGGCCGATCCGGCGCGCCATGCCGGCCGCTATGATTTGCCCGAGACAGGGATCGACCAGCTCTATCAGGATTTTGGTCATAGCCATTGGCACAACAGCCTGATCTGGGGCGAGGATCTGGTCGAGGTCGCGATTCTTGGTCCCGGCATGATCCATGGCCTGGGCCTGACCCGCGACGGACCGGGCGCGCGCTGGAAGAAGCAGGCGGGCGAACGGCCGCTGTCGATGCGCGGCTTGAGCGACGCGCAGATTGCCGAGCTGGAGCCCGATGCCGCCAGGATGAACGGCCTGGGCAACAAGGCGATCGCGCTGAAGAATGGCCGCAACATTCATCTGAGCGGCTTTTCGATCCTGAAAGGCGGGCATTTCGCGATCATCGCGACCGGCACGCAGCAATTGCGCATCGACAATCTGGCGATCGACACCGAGCGCGACGGCATAGACCTGGACTGCGTGCGCGACGTGCTGGTGGAACGCTGCCGGGTCAATTCGCCCAATGATGACGGCATCGTCGTCAAGAGCAGCTATGCGCTGGGCCGGGCGATCGCATCGGAGAATATCCTGATCCGCGACTGCGACGTGTCCGGTTATGACATGGGATCGATGCTGGACGGCACGAAGCGCACCAGCCAGCAGATCGCGCCTGACCAGGACCGGGTCACCGGCCGGATCAAGCTCGGCACCGAGAGCAATGGCGGATATCGCAATATCCGGATCGAGGATTGCCGCTTCACCCGTTGCCGCGGGCTGGCGCTGGAGACGGTCGATGGCGGGGTGATGGAGAATATCGTCGCGCGGCGGCTGACCATGCGCGAGGTGACGACCGCGCCGATCTTCCTGCGCATCGGCGATCGGCGGCGCGGGCCGGATGGCACCGGTATCGGCGCGATCAGCGGCGTGGAGATCAGCGAAGTGGATGCACGCGGGATCGACCACAGATTTGCCGCGAGCATTGCCGGCCTGCCGGACCATCCGGTGCGCGACGTGACGCTGCGCGACGTACATCTGGTCTATCAGGGCGGCGGCACCGCGCAGGATGCGGCGCGCAGGCCCGCCGAACTGGCCGATGCCTATCCCGAACCCAGCATGTTCGGCGTGCTGCCAAGCTGGGCGCTTTGGGCGCGCCATGCCGAGCGGCTGACGATCGAGCGCTTTACGGCCGAAACGGCGACGCCCGACGCGCGGCCGCCCGCGCTGTTCGACGATGTGGCGGGCCTGACGATCCGCAACAGCCCGATCCTGGCGCGCTGAAACGGACATCGTCCCACCCATTCTTAGCATTTGACGAACATGTGGGACGATGTTACCCAAATATCGGTTTCGAGTTCCATAATATGGTTCACAGGGGAGAGCCGATGTCCGTCCACGCCTTCAAGATGCAGCTCAAGCCCGGCGTGGTCGCGGAATATCGCAAGCGCCATGACGAGATCTGGCCCGAATTGTCGGCGCTGCTGACCGAGTCGGGCATATATGACTATTCGATCTTCCTGGACGAAGAGACGTTGAGCCTGTTCGCGGTGCTGAAGCTGCGCGAGGACAACAGCCGCGACAGCCTGCCCGACCATCCGATCATGAAGCGCTGGTGGGATTATATGGCGCCGCTGATGGAAGTGCAGCCGAGCAACCAGCCCAAGGAATGGCCGCTGTCGCTGCTGTTCCACATGGATTGAGTGCAGGAACAGGCTGACACCCATGCGTAGCTTCATCGCCGCCCTCGCCCTTGGCACCATGCTGGCCACGCCCGTCCTGGCGCAGCAGGCCAAGCCGACCGCCAACCTCTCCGCGCCGGTCAAGACGTTTGGCCGCGTATCCTATGATGCGCGATCGCTGATGATCGACGGCAAGCGGATGGTGATCTGGTCGTCGGAATTCCATCATTTCCGCCTGCCCTCGCCCGATCTGTGGCGCGACATCCTCCAGAAGATGAAGGCGAGCGGCTTCAACAGCGTCGCCGTCTATTTCGACTGGGGTTTCCACAGCCCGAAAAAGGGCGTGTATGATTTCAGCGGTATTCGCGACATCGACCGGCTGCTGACCATGGCGGAAGAGGAAGGCCTCTACGTCATCACCCGCGCCGGTCCCTATGTGAATGCGGAGCTGTCGCGCGGCGGCTTTCCCGGCTGGCTGGTCAACCAGCGCGCCCGCGCCCGCACCGATGATCCCGACTATATGGCGGCGGCCGACGAATGGCTGACAAAGGTCAACGCGATCATCGCCAAGCACCAGATCAACACTGATCCGAGCCGCAAATATGGCGTGATCCTGCACCAGATCGAGAATGAGCTGGCGATGACCACGCCGGCCCAGCGGCGCTACATGGATCATCTCTATGCCAAGGCGCGCGCCGACGGCATCACCGTGCCGCTGTTCCACAATGACCAGGGCCGCAACGGCTATTGGGCGCCCGAGAGCAGCAAGGTGGAGAAGGTCGTCCATGGCCCGAACGACATGTATGCGTTCGACGGCTATCCCGGTGGCACCTGTACCGTGGATGGCAAGCCGACGCGTGGGTCGGCCGCACCCGACTGGGGCTATTATGGTCCGGGCGGCGCCAAGGGCGGCGCCTCCGCTTCGCCCGACACGCCCGGCTTCCTGGCCGAATTCGGCGGCGGCTGGTTCGACTATTGGGGATCGAACGGCGGCTATGAGTGCAACGCGATCCAGCGGGGCAAGCGGTTCCAGCGCGTCTTCTATGGCACGAACCTGGCCAATGGCATCGGCATCCAGAGCTTCTACATGGGCTATGGTGGCACCAGCTGGGGCTGGCTGCCCGCGCCGGTAGTGTTCAGCAGCTATGATTATGGCTCCGCCATTTCCGAGCCGCGCGAGATTCGCGAAAAGGCGCTGGAGATGAAGCAGTTGGGCGGCCTGATCGCCTCCGTCCCCGACATGGCCGGCATGATCCCGGCCGGGACGCCGGAGATCAGCTCGCCCAATATCCAGGTCTATCACAACAAGAGCCCGGAAACGGACGCGCGCTTCCTGATGGTGACGCACAAGCCGTCCAACGGGCAGACGAGCGACGCTTTCAGCTTCACCGCCGACCTGCCCGATGGCCGCTATACCGTGCCGATGCAGCTTAATGGCTTCGACGCCAAATGGCTGGTCGCGGGCGTCACGCTGGGCGGGCAGCGGCTGGTCTATTCCAGTTCCGAACTGCAATCGGCGCAGCAGATCGACGGCAACGACCTGATCCTGCTCTATGGCCGCGCCGGCGAGCCGGGCGAGACGGTGCTGCGCTATGCATCCGCACCCAAGGTGACGGTGGTTGAGGGGCAGGCGAACAGCGCGTTCGATGCCGCCAAGGGCGACCTGAAGCTGGATTACAATCATCAGGGCCGCGCCGTGGTGCGGATCGAGGGGGGCGGGCGTCCGCCGCTGACCCTGATCCTGGCCGACGAGGCAGAGGGTGCGCGTTACTGGCGCGAGAAGGGCATGCTGGTGCGCGGGCCGGCGCTGGTGCGCAGCACTGTCGCCAAGGGCGGTGCGCTGGCGCTGACCGGTGACACAAGTGCGGCCAGCCCGCTCGAAATCTGGGCGCCCAAGGCGGTCCGCTCGGTTAGCTGGAACGGCGCGAAGGTGACGACGAAGGCGACAGCCATCGGCAGCATCGCCGCGGTCCAGCCGCTTGCCGGCCCGGCCGATGTCGCGCTGCCGGCGCTCAACGACTGGCGCATGGCGCAGGGTTCGCCCGAAGCGCAGCCCGGTTTCGACGACAGCCGCTGGCAGACGATCGACAACCGATCCTATGCCAGCACCACCGCCAAGCCCGACGGCCAGCCCAATATGCTGATGGACGCCTATGGCTTCCATGACGGCGATGTCTGGTATCGCGGCCGCTTCACCGGGTCGCCCGATGCCAAGGCGCTGTCGCTTTATTATGGCGCTGGCGGTTCGGGACTGGTGCAGGCCTGGGTCGACGGCAAGTTCCTGGGCGAAGGCGAAACGCCGGGCGGCCTGCCGCGGCCGATCACCACCGGCACGGCACGCTTCGCCCTGCCGGCGGAGGCGCAGGCGGCGGGCGAGCATGTCCTCTCCGTCATGGTCCGCAACAATGGCCATAATTGGGATCTGGACAGCGACGACTTCCACAAGGAGGCGCGCGGCCTGGTGTCCGCATCGCTGGAGGGCGGCCCGAGCGGACGCAGCTTCGCGGTGCCAATCAACTGGAAGATCCAGGGCAAGCAGGGCGGCGAGGATCTGCCCGATGTCGCCCGTGGCCCCGCGAACAATGGCGGCCTTTATGGCGAGCGGATGGGCTGGCACCTGCCAGGCTTCAACGATGCCGGCTGGGCCAAGGCCAGCATGCCCGCGACCCAGGCGGCGGCCGGGACGAGCTGGTATCGCACCAGCTTTGCCCTCAACGTCCCCAAGGGGCAGGACGCGACCATTGGCCTCAGCTTCGGCGACGCCAGCAAGCCGCGTTCGCCGGTCCGGTACCGTGTGCTGGTCTTCGTCAATGGCTGGAACATGGGGCAGTTCATCGCCCATGTCGGGCCGCAGCGGACCTTCCCCATTCCCGAAGGCATCCTGAACCACAGGGGCCAGAACCATGTCGCGCTGGCCGTCACATCCGACGGTCAGCCAGGCGATGCGCTCGAAGCCGTGCGCCTCGTCACCCTACGCAATGTGAAAGGCGGTCTGCCGGTGCAGATGGTGACCGCGCCAAACGCACCTTCAGACCTCAAGGAGACCAAGTAAGTGGCCGCTCTCACCCATGATGTACCGCGCCAGCAGGTCGTCGAATCCATCGACCGGCTGATGGACAATCTCGTCAATATCAAGGACGAGACAGGCGAATTCCTGCTCCATCTGGAAGATGGCCGCATCATCGACACCAAGGGCTGGGCCGGATGGGAATGGACCCATGGCGTCGGCCTGTTCGGCATGTGGCGCTATTTTGAACAGACCGGCGACAAGAAGGCGCTGGGCATCATCAAGCAGTGGTTCGAGGATCGCTTTGCCGAAGGCACGCCGACCAAGAATATCAACACGATGGCCCCGTTCATCACGCTGGCCTATCTGTATGAATATGAGCCCGATCCGCGCTACATCCCCTATCTGGACGTCTGGGCCGAATGGCTGATGGCGGCCGATGGCCTGCCCAAGACCGAGGAAGGCGGGTTCCAGCACATCGTCTATAATGACGTCAATCCCGGCGAGATGTGGGACGACACGCTGATGATGTCGGTGCTGCCGCTGGCCAAGATCGGCCTGTTGCTCGATCGCCCGGCCTATGTCGAGGAAGCCAAGCGCCAGTTCCTGGTCCATATCAAATATCTCTATGATACGAAGACCGGCCTGTGGTTCCACGGCTGGGACTTCAACGGTCGCCACAATTTCGCCGAAGCGCTGTGGGCGCGCGGCAATTGCTGGGTGACTATCGCCATCCCCGAGATCATCGAGATCCTGGACCTGAAGGACGGCGACTTCTTCCGCACCTTCCTGATCGACACGCTGGCCGCCCAGGTGAAGACGCTGGCCGAGACGCAGGACGCCGAAACCGGCCTGTGGCACACGCTGATCGTCGATCCGACCAGCTATCTGGAAGCATCGGCCACCGCCGGCTTTGCCTATGGCATATTGAAGGCCGTGCGGAAGGGCTATCTGCCGCGCCATTATGAAGAGGTCGGCATCAAGGCGGTGCGCGGCGTGCTGGCGAATATCGACGAGACCGGCGAGCTGCAGCAGGTGAGCTTCGGCACCGCGATGGGCGACACGATGCAATTCTACAAGGACATCGCGCTCACCTCCATGCCCTATGGCCAGAGCCTGGCCATGTGTGCGCTCGGCGAGTTCCTGCGCACCTATATCTGAGTCACGGGAAACGGGGATCGAGGGGTAAATGGAAGGACCGTTCGATCGCCGTTTCCTGCTGAAAGGTGCCGCCGGCATATCCATGCTGGCGGCACTGCCCGCCTTTGGCCGCGCCCTGCCGCAGGGCATAGCGAATGTCCGCGATTTCGGCGCGAAGGGCGATGGTGGCCATATCGACAGCCCCGCGATCGACCGGGCGATCGCCTTTGCCGCGGAGCGCGGCGGCGGCACCGTCTATGTCCCGCCCGGCCGCTATGCCTGCTATACCATACACCTGAAGAGCAACATCACCCTGTGGCTGGACCGGGGCGCCACCCTGCTGGCCGCATCAGTGCCGCTGACGGGCCTCGCCAGCGGCGGCTATGACGCGGCCGAGCCGCAGGATCCTGCAATCGCCCCCTATCAGGATTATGGCCATAATCACTGGCGCAACAGCCTGATCCATGGCGAAGGGCTGCATGATATCGCGATCTGCGGCGACGGGCTGATCTGGGGCAAGGGGCTGAGCCGGGGCCATCCCGACACGGATCGGCCGGCCGCCGAACTGCCCGGCGTCGGCAACAAGGCGATCGCGCTCAAAAACTGCCGCAATGTCGCGCTGCGCGATTTTTCGATCCTCGAGGGCGGGCATTTCGCGCTGCTGGCCACCGGGGTCGACAATCTGCTGATCGACAACCTCACCGTCGACACCAACCGCGACGGGTTCGACATCGACTGCTGCCGCAATGTGCGGGTCAGCAACTGCACGCTCAACACCCCCTATGACGACGCGATCGTGCCCAAGTCCAGCTATGCGCTGGGCTATCCGCGCGCGACCGAGAATGTGACCATCACCAACTGCCATGTCAGCGGATCCTATGTCGTCGGCACGCTGCTGGACGGGACGTTCCGGCCGCTGGCGCGCAATCGCGACACCTGGCTGCTGGGCCGGATCAAGTGCGGCACCGAAAGCAATGGCGGGTTCAAGAACATCACGATCAGCAATTGCGTGTTCGACCAATGCTGGGGGCTGGCGCTGGAAACGGTGGACGGCGCGGTGATGGAGGATGTGACGATCAGCAACATCGCCATGCGCGGCTGTCACAGCCCGGCTTTGTTCCTGCGGCTGGGCCGGCGGATGCGCGGGCCGGCCGGCGCGGCGGTGGGATCGATGCGGCGGGTGCTGATAGACAATGTCACCTGCCAGAGCGGGTCGATGCTGCCGTCGATCATCGCGGGGGTGGCCGGTCATCCGGTCGAGGACGTCCAAATCAGCAATATCTTCATCGACCAGCCGGGCGGCGGTGACGCGGCGATGGCCGCGATCGACCCACCGGCGAAGGAAGAGGATTATCCCGATCCCGACCGGTTCGGCCCCCTGCCGGCAAGTGGCTTCTTCATCCGTCATGCCCGCAATGTGGACCTGAGCCATGTCGAGGTGCGGACGCGGGCGGCGGACGCGCGGCCGGCCTTCTGGCTGAAACATGTCGAGGGATTTGACGGGTCCTATCTGAAGATGCCGGGCAGCGCGGATGCCTTCCGGCTGGAGCATGTGACCGGCTTTCGCAGCAGCGCGATCCGCGATTTGCCGGACCGGCGGATCGACACGGTCGGCATGGTGCGTTTCTGATGCGCTGGTGGCTGGCGCTGCTGCTGCTCGGCGCGACGCCGGCGCAGGCGGCGGACTGGGTGCGATCGGTGGCGCAGCGGGGGGATTTCCCGCTGGTGGCGCAGGGACAGGCGGCGCGGATCGTCACCGATCCGGCCGACAACGCCGTGGTGCAAATCGCCGCCGAGGATCTGAAGCAGGATATTGGCCGGGTCACCGGGGCGGCCGAGGGCGGACAGGCGCAAGTCTGGATCGGCACGCTGGGGCATAATGCAGCGATCGACCGACTGGTGGCGAACCGGCGGATCGATGTCGCGAAGCTGAAAGGCGCGTGGGAGAGCTTCCTGATCCTGCCGGTCGAGCGGCCGGCACCCGGCGTGGCGCGCGCGCTGCTGATCATCGGCAGCGACCGGCGCGGCACCGCCTATGGCGCCTATGAACTGTCGCGCGCGATCGGCGTGTCGCCCTGGCACTGGTGGGCGGACGTGACGCCGCTGCATCGCGATGCGCTCTATGTCGCGAAGGATGCCCGGCGGTTCGGGCCGCCTTCTGTCAAATATCGCGGCATTTTCCTGAATGACGAGGATTGGGGGTTGGTGCCCTGGGCAGCGGGCCGTCATGCGCCGGACGAGAAGCCGCTGGGGCCGAAAACTTATGCACAGGTTTTCGAGCTGCTGCTGCGGCTGAAGGCCAATCTGCTGTGGCCGGCGATGCACAAGGTGACGACGCCCTTCAATGCCAACCCGGCCAATGCGGCGATGGCCGATCGCTATGCCATCATCATGGGGTCGAGCCATGCCGAGCCGATGCTGCGCAACAATGTCGGCGAATGGACCGCGCCGGCCGAGGATTTCGATTATCTGAAGAACCCCGACGGGGTACGGTGCTATTGGGATGCGCGGGTGCGCAGCAATGCCCGTTATGAGAGCATCTGGACGCTGGGGATGCGCGGCATCCATGACAGCGGCATGGTCGGGCCCAAGACGGTCGAGGAACGGCGCGCCACGCTGGAGGCCATCTTTGCCGACCAGCGGGCGATGCTGGCCAGGGCGGGCGCGGCCGACGCCCCGCAGGTCTTCACCCCCTATAAGGAAGTGCTGGACGTCTATCGCGCCGGCCTCAAGGTGCCGGACGATGTGACGCTGATGTGGCCGGACGATAATTTCGGCTATATCCGCCACTTCCCGGATGCCGCCGAGCGGGCGCGCAAGGGTGGGTCGGGCGTCTATTATCACCTCTCCTATCTGGGTGCGCCGCTCTCCTACCTATGGTTATCCACAACCCCGCCGGCGCTGATCCGCGAGGAGATGGGTCGCGCCTGGGATGCCGGCGCGCGGCAGGTCTAGGTCGCCAATGTCGGCGATTTGAAGCCGGCGGAGCTGGCCACCGACTATTTTCTGAGCCTTGCCTGGGCTGTGGATAAGGTGCGGGCAAAGCCTGTGGATAAGTTTGTGGAAGACTGGGCGACGGAGAATGTCGATGCCGCGCAGGCACCCGCCATTGCGGGGATTTTGCGCGATTATCATCGGCTGAATTTCGCCCGGCGGCCCGAGCATCTGCAGTGGAACCTGCCTGTGGATAAGTATCGGCAAAGCCCGCTGACGATCGACGAGGCGGATGCACGGCTGGCGGCGTTCGCGGCGATGGAGGCGGCGACGGCGAAAGTGGAGCCAACGATCCCGGCCGAGCGGCGCGACGCCTTCTACGAATTGCTGGCCTATCCGGTGCGGGCATCGGCGGCGGCCAACCGGCGCTTCTTCGCGGCCGAAGCGCATGACCGGCTGCGTGACAGCGACCTGGCCGAGGCGACGCGGCGAGGCAGGATCGCGCATGAAGCGGACAGCGAAATTGACAGGTTGACGACCTATTACAACCGCGAACTGGCGGGCGGAAAATGGCACGGAATCATGGCGGTGGAGCCGGCGGACGGGCAATGGCGCAGCTATCGCCTGACGCCGGTGATCCTGCCGCCGGTCGATGCGCTGGCGCCGCCGGCCGGGCCGGCGACGGCGCAGCCAGCCGCCCCTGCCCTGCCGCTGCTGACGCCGGACCGATTCGCCGGATGGACGCGCGTGGAGGGGCTGGGCCGCCATGGCGCGATGCTGGCGCCAAGTGAGAAGGCGGGGACGAGCCGCGCGACGATCGACCTGCCGCCGGGTGAGTGGACCGCGCTTGTGGATATCTTGCCGACCTATGCCGACCGGGATGGCGATGCGCTGCGCCTGACCGTCGGCATTGATGGCGTGACGCAGGCGCTGGAGAGTCGGCGCGAGACCGGCAGTCGCGACTGGGCGATGGGGGTGCTGGACAATCGGGCGACCATGACGTTAACGCAACGACTGAGCGGCGGGCGCCATGTCGTGACGCTGGAGCGCGCCGATCCCGGCGTGCTGATCGAGGCAATCCGCTTCGTGCCGGCAACCGCAGAAAAGGCCGATCGCGGCTTGCATTAGTCTCATATCGTGTGATAGCCGTTCACTATGTGGCATATATCTCATATGCCCGCGCGCGTCAGAACAAGAGCCCAAGCGCCGATCATTGCCCTAGGCGGAGGACCTGAATTGCCCGAGACTGCCCCATCCACCGCGCGTCCCGTCCGCCTGCAAAATTACCTCGCCTATGGCTCCAACGACGTGCTGGGCGCGGGATCGATGGCGGTCATTTCCGGCTGGGTGCTGATCTTCTACACGCAATTCTGTGGCCTTAGCGCCGGGCAGGCGGCGACGATCTTTGCCGTGGCGCGCATCCTGGACGCCTTCGCCTCGCCGATGATCGGCTATATTTCCGACCATTTCGGCGGCACCTGGCTGGGCCGCAAGTTTGGCCGCCGCCGCTTCTTCATTCTGGCCGCAATCCCGCTGCTGCCAAGCTTCGCCTTGATGTGGCTGCCGGGTCAGGGCTTCTGGTATTATCTGGTCAGCTATGTGCTGTTCGAGCTGGTCTATGCGATGGAGATCATTCCGTTCGAGACGCTGGCGGCTGAAATGTCGACCGACTATCGCACCAAGGCGAAGTTCGCCGGGTCGCGCATCCTGTTCGGCCAGGCATCGGCGATCCTGGCCGGCTTTCTGCCGCTGTGGCTGATCAACGCGCTGGGCCGCGACAGCGCCGACACCTTCTTCTACATGGGCATCATCTTTGCCGCCCTGTTCATGATGACGGCCGGGCTGCTCTATCTGTTCAGCTGGGAACGGCATCTGCCCGGATCGGCCGAGGCGATCGGCCAGCATCCGGTCGGCGCGGGCGGACCGGGACAGGCGTTGAAGGCGCTCTACCGCAACCTCTTTTCCACCATGCGCATTCGCGCCTTCCGCCTGCATCTGGGCATGTATCTGGGCGGCTATATCAGCCAGGACATCTTCAACGCGGCCTTCACCTTCTTCGTGATCTTCGCGCTGGCCGGATCGACGGCGATCGCATCGGGCCTGCTGGGCACCATGTATATCGTCCAGTTCGTGGCGGTGATCATCGCCATCAACCTGGCGCTGCGGGCGTCGCCGGCCAAGGCCTATCAGGTTGCCGCCGCCGACTTCGCCGTTGGCTGCCTGACGCTGATCGGCCTATGGTTTGCCGGCGTGCCGGCGACCAGCCCGTGGATCTGGCTGCCGATCATCCTGTGCGGCCTGGGCCGCGGCGCGCTCAACTATATTCCCTGGGCGACCTATAATTATATGGCCGATGTCGACGAGATCGTGACCGGCCAGCGCCGCGAAGGCAGCTTTGCCGGGGTCATGACCTTCGTCCGCAAGGCGACGCAGGCGGCGGCCGTCGCGGGCGTGGGCTTCATCATGCAGGCCGGCGGCTTCGTGTCGGGCGCGGCGGAACAGAGCCATGGCGCGATCCTGACCATGGCGCTGCTGCTGGGCGTCGGCACGGTCGGCTGCCTGGGGCTGGGCATCTGGGTGTCGACCAAATTCCGCCTGAGCCCGGCGACGCACGACATATTGATGCGCGAGATCGAGCATCTGCGCAGCGGCGCGCGCACGCCGACATCGCCGGTCGCGGCGGAAGTGGTCGAGGATCTGTCGGGCTGGCGCTATGACCAGCTGTGGGGCCGCAACCCGGTCGCGCAATAAGAAAGGGAGAGGCATGGCGAAGAGGATGCTGTTGGGTGCGGCGCTGCTGGCGATGGTCGCCGCGACGCCGGCGCAGGCCCAATATTGGTCGCGCAGCTGGATGGCGGCGCCTTTGATCAACCGTGCCCCGCCCGAGAAGCATCCCGACCTCAACGACCGCACCGTCCGCCAGGTGGTGCGCCTGTCGAGCGGCGGGCAGCGCATCCGCATCCGCCTGTCGAACGAGATGTCGGTCAATCCGCTGCTGGTGGGCAGCGTGCATGTCGCGCTAGCCGGCGAGAATGGCGCGATCGTGCCGGGCAGCGACCATGTCGTGACCTTCAACCAGGCGCAGGGTGCGACCATTCCCGCACGCGCGCCATTGCTGAGCGATCCGATCGACCTGGCGGTCAAGCCGCTGACCCGCATCAGCATTTCCATCCATTTGCCGCAGGGCGCGGCGGATGCGACCGTCCACAGCTATTCGGCGGCGACGACCTGGACCGCGCCGGGCGACCAGACCGGTGCGCAGACGCTGACCAGCCCGACCGTCATCGGGCCGCGCGTGGTGATTTCCGCGGTCGAAGTCGACAATGCGAAGCGCGGCACGGCGATCGTGACGCTGGGCGATTCCATCACCGACGGCGTGCGCGCCACCCCCGACAGCAACCGGCGCTGGCCCGACCTGCTGGCCGAGCGGCTGCAGAAAGCCGGGCGTAAAAGCGTCGGCGTCGCCAATGCCGGGATCAGCGCCAACCGGCTGCTGAGCGAGGCGGACGGCTATAATGCGCTGGCCCGGTTCGACAGCGATGTGCTGGCGGTGCCGGGCGTCACCCATGTCGTCATCCTGGAAGGGGTGAATGACCTGGGCGGGGCGGCGCGCGACAAGCGCCCGATGCTGACGCCGCAGACCGTCATCGGCGCCTATCGCCAGATGATCGCGCGGGCGCATGACCGCAATATCAAGGTCATCTTGGCGACCATCCTGCCATACAAGGGCGCGGGTTACTGGAGCGCGGAGGGCGATGCGGTGCGCATCGCCGTCAACGACTGGATCCGCACGACCAAGGAGGCCGACGGCTTCGTCGACCTGGCCAGGGCGGTGGCAGATCCGGCCGATCCGTCGCGCATGGCCAAGCCCTATGATGTCGGCGACGCGCTGCACCCCAATGACGAAGGCTTCCGCGTCATGGCCGATGCGTTCGACCTGAGGCTGTTCAAATGATCGCATCGCTGCTGTTGATGGCCGCCGCCGCGAGTGGGCCGGTGGCGCCCAAGCCGCTGCTGCGCGACCCGGTGCATGATGGCGCGGCCGATGCGTCGACCGTCTATGATCGCAAGAGCGGCGAATGGGTGATGTTCTACACCAATCGCCGCGCCGACCTGCCCATGGAAGACGCCAAGGATGTCCGCTGGGTCCATGGCACGGCGATCGGCACGGCGCGGTCTAAGGACGGTGCCAGGTGGCGCTATAGCGGCACCGCGACGATCCCGACCAGTTGCACCGGCGAGACGCTGTGGGCCCCCGAAGTGCAGTGGCTGGAAAGCCAGTGGCATATGTGGCTGACGGTGGTGCCGGGCGTCTATCGCGACTGGAATGCCCCGCGCTTCATCGTCCATCTGACCAGCCCGGACCTCAAGAGCTGGACCTGTGGCGAGCGGCTCGACCTCGGCTCCGACCGGGTCATCGATGCCAGCGTATTGGCGTTACCGGGCGGCGGCTATCGGCTGTTCTTCAACGACGAGCGGATGAATAAGGCGATCCGCACTGCCGACAGCAGCGACCTGGTTCACTGGAGCGTCAAGGACCGGCTGACCGACACGCCGGGCGAAGGGCCCAAGGCGTTTCGCTGGAAGGGCAAATATTGGCTGATCTCCGACGCGTGGAAGGGGCTGCTGGTGATGCGCTCCGACGACGGGACGCACTGGACGCGCCAGCCGGACTATATATTGGCGACGCCGGGCAAGGCGCCGACCGACCGGGCCAAGGGCCAGCATCCCGACATCATCGTGTCGGGCGACCGCGCCTATATCATCTATTTCGTCCATCAGGAGGGCGAGGATGAAGCCAAGGCCAATCCCGACTGGAAACGGCGGTCGGTGCTGCAGATCGCCGAACTGACCGAGAAGGACGGGATCGTCAGCGTCGATCGCGATGCGCCGGCGCATATACGACTAAAGCCCTGATCGCCGCGATTTTCCTTGCCCGTAAAAGTGGCTAGGAAGATGGACGATGCAGAAAGCCGCGAAGAAGAAGCCGCCCACGATCCGCGAAGTCGCCGCCCGTGCCGGCGTGTCGATGATGACCGCATCGCGCGCGATCAACGGCAAGGCGCTGGTCAGCGCCAAGTCGCAACAGGCGGTCGAGCAGGCGGTCAAGGATCTGGGCTATGTGCCCAATGCGTCGGCGCGCGCGCTGGTGGGCAGCGCCGACCGGCGGGTGGCCTTGCTGCACAGCAATTCGACGACATCGGCCTATCTGGGCGAACTGCTGCTCGGCGCGCTGGGCGAGGCGCCGCAGCGCCATCTGCATCTGGTGGTCGAGCAATGCGCGCCCGGCGCCTTTGCCAAGGAGATCGTCGATCAGGTGTCGAAAGCGCATGTTGCCGGCGTCATCCTGCCGCCGCCGCTGTGCGATTGGGCCGAGCTGGTCGAGGCATTGCAGGCGCGCGACATCGCCGTGGTCGGCATCGCGCCCGATGGCGATGTGCCCGGCATGCTGGCGGTGGGGACCGACGACCGCCATGCCGCCTATGACCTGACCCGGCACCTCATCGACCTTGGCCATCGGCAGATCGGCTTCATCTCCGGCAATATCCGCCACCGCGCCAGCGCCCGGCGCCTGCAGGGCTTTCGCGACTGCCTGGCCGACCGGGGGATAAGGCTGGACGAGCGCTGGATCGTGCCGGGCGACTTTTCCTATCGATCGGGGCTAGACGCGGCCGAGCAGTTGCTGAGCCTCGATACGCCACCCAGCGCCATCTTTGCCTGCAATGACGATATGGCGGCGGCGGCGATCACGGTGGCGCATCAGCGCCGGATCAACGTGCCGGGCGACATCACCATCTGCGGTTTCGACGACACGCCGCTGGCGAGCGCGATCTGGCCGGCGCTGACGACGATCCGCCAGCCGATCCGCGACATGGCGCGCGAGGCGATCGGCCTGCTGGGCGCCCATTTCAGCAGCCAGGACGATGGCGCCGGCGAAGAGGCGCTGGGCCGGGTGAAGCTGGATTATCAGCTGATCCGGCGCCAGTCGGATGCCGTGCCCTCACGGCATTGATTACAAGCTGCCAGGATGCTGACGCATCGGCAGCTTGAAACGCTCAGGCGCCGCGCGGGCTGATCAAAGCCCGTGCAGGGTGACAGCGAAGTTTACAGGAAGCCGACCTGCCTGAGCCAGGCTTCGCACAGGCGCGGCCAGAGCGAGACGGGCTGATCCTGCGTGTCGAGCGCGAAGCCATGGGGGGCGTCGGCGAAGATGTGCAGTTCCGCGCTGCCGCCCGCATCCTGCCAGGCGCGAGTTAGGCGATGGGCGTTTTCGACCGGCACCACCGGATCATTGCCGGCATAGACGATGAAGGCCGGCGGCGGGCCGGCCAATAGTTGCGCGTCCGGCTGAAGCACGTCGTAGAGCGCCTGCTTTTCCACCGGCGGCAGTGGCGGCTTGTCGGCGACGATGGTGCGCCCTTTGGCATTGGTCGAGATGGGCGCATAGCCGATGACCATGACGTCGGGCCGCTGTGGCGCGACATCGCCCCAGTCCGCCGGATAATGCGCGGCGAGGCAGGCGGCGAGATGGCCGCCCGAGGAAAGACCGACGACGCCGACGCCATCGGGTGCCAGATCGGAGGCGCGGATCATCCGCATCGCGGCGAGCGCATCGTCGAGCGGCGCGGAGGGACCGGTGCCGACATGGGGGAAGCGGTGGATGAGGACGAAGACATGATAGCCAAGCGATGTCAGCCAGCGCGCGACCTGCACCCCTTCGCGTCCGGCCATCAGCGCGACATAGCCGCCGCCGCCCAGGATGAGCATGGCGCGGCCATTGGGCTTGTCGGGCGCATAGCCGAGCAGCACCGGGCGATCGACGGCGGTGACGACCGCCTGTTCGGGCGCGGCATTGGCGTCTTCCAGGGCGAAGGCGCCGCTTGGCGCGTCGCGCAGCGGCCAGACCAGATCAGCAGCGAGCATCGGATACTCCCATCGGGCAGCCATGGGTGGGATAGGCTTCGCCATCCAGTTCCACGGCCTCGCGCACGACCTCCAGCCGATCGCCGGCGTCGCGCATTTCGTAGAATTTGGCGATCGCCCGCTTGAACGGGCGGTGGAGGACCAGCATCAGCCGGCCATCAAAAGCATGGAACAGCATGCCATGGCCGCTGTCCTGCATGATGAGCGGGCCAAGCTGTTCCCACGGGCCGGCGAGCGTGCCGGATGTGGAGCGGGCCTGCGCCTGGACATAGCCGCCCTTCCCCCAGCTCGACCAGAGCATCAGCAGGGTGCCGGTCTTGGTGCGATAGAGTTCGGGGCCGTCGGTGACATAGCCCATGTCCCCTTCGGGCTGTTTCTGGCCAATCACCCAGTCGGCGTCATTGGCGCGGAACAGCAATTGCGGCTTGCCGGCGGGCGAGAGATCATCCTTCAGCGGTAGCGCCTCCATCGTGCCGACGCCCATCTGCAGCCATTCATGGGCATAGACCATCCAGGGCTTGCCGGCCGGGTCGATATAGAGGCTGCCGTCGAGCGTCATGTCATTGGGCGTAGTGACCGGCTCACCCTTGTGGATAAGTTGGTAAGGACCATCGATCCGGTCCGACACCGCCAGCAAGGTGGCGCGGCGATAATTGGGGCGCTTGCCGCTGGCCGGGATCGCCGCCTTGTCATTGTGGAAGGTGGCGAAGAGATAATAGCGCCCCTTCCAGCGATGCACCTCCGGCGCCCAGCCGCCGTCATTGGCCCAGCTGTCCTTCGGCAGGGCGAAGACCAGTTTGGGTGTCTGCCAATGGGCGAGATCGCTGCTGGCATAGGCCATGATGCCGATGCGTGGATCGCCGGTGACGGCCGGATCATTCTTCGAGAAGAGCCAATAGGTTCGGTTCGCCTGCTCCGCCACGACGAAGGGGTCATGGATGCGCAGATGCGAGGTCAGCAGCGGCGCTTCGGCCGCCGCCACCGGGGCGGCGAGCGTCAGCAGCAGGGCGGCGAGCCAGCGACGCATCAGCTGGCCAGCCTGTTGCCATAGCCGATGATGAGGGTGGCGAGGATCAGCAGACCGACGCCGCTCCACACCATGCGGCGGACCGCCGGCGCGGCGTCCTTCCACTCGCGGAAGGCGAAGCCCCAGCAGGTGCCGAAGATGATGATCGAGGCCATGTGCAGCGTCCAGCTGGAGAAGCCGAAGCGGCCCATCTGGCTTTCCCCCATGGTGTAGAAGAAGAACTGGAAATACCAGGCCGTGCCCGCCACCGCGCAGAGCAGGAAATTGGGCAGCAGCTTGGGGCGCTGGCCGCTGGCGTCAGGCGCGCCGGCCCACTGGCCCGCCGACTTGTTCCTGGCGATCAGCCAGCCGCACCAGAGCGCGTTGGTGATGAGGCCGCCGAACATGACGAGGCAGAGGGTGGGAAGACCGGTCCACAAGGGGCCAGTGCCGGCGGCGGCCGACAGCGCCTTGACCGGCTCACCGGCGGCAAGGCCGAAGGCGAAGCAGCTCGACATGATGCCCGAGAAGATGGCGACGGCGATGCCCTTCTTGAAATCGAACTCGGCGACGGCCGCTGCCTTCTGATCGGCCGAAAGCGCCGCATCCTTGCGCGCGCCGGCACGGGCGACGACGACGATGCCGAGCACCGTGACGGCGAGGCCCAACAGGACGATCTGGCCGTGCAAGGTGCCGGCAATCTCCGTCATGAAGGTGCCGTCGAAGATCGGCGGGATCAGCGTGCCGAAGACGGTGCAGAGGCCCAGCACCACCGCCATGCCGAGCGAGAGGCCGAGATAGCGCATGGTAAGGCCATAGGTGAGGCCGCCAAAGCCCCAGAGAAAGCCGAAGAAGATGCACCAGCCGACGACGGACGAGGGTACCTGGGCCATCACGCCCATCAGGTCATTGGTCTGGACCGAGGCGAAGAACCAGGGCGCGATCACCCAGGAGAAGATGCCGCCGGTGAGCCAGAAAATCTCCCAGTTCCAGCGCTTCACGCCGCGGAAGGGGACATAGAAGCTGGCCGAGGCGAAGCCGCCGAGCCAGTGAAAGAGGACGCCGAGCAGGGGATTGGGGGTCATAGGGCAAGTCCCAGACGATAGAGGCGATTGGCGTTGCCGGCGAACATCGCGCGGCGATCGGCTTCGGGGAAATCCGACACGATGGCGTGATAGGATTCCATGTAACGGTCGATCGGGCCGAACAGCTTGTCGGTCGGCGTGTCGCTGGCGAAGGCGCAACGATCGACCCCGAACATGTCGATCGCCTCATGCACCAGCGGCGCGATGCCAGCCATGGTCCAGTCGCGGCGGATGAAGCCCATGCCCGACAGCTTGACCGCGACATGGGGCAGCGCGGCGAGCGCCTTCATGCCCCGGCGCCAGTCGTTGAGGCCATCCGGGTCGGTCAGCACCGGCATGCCCATATGGTTGATGATGACCGGGATGTCGGGATGCCGCTCGATCAGCGGGACGAGGCCGGGCATCTGCCCCGGATAGCATTGCAGGTCGAAGGAGAGGCCATGCTTTGCGAGCAGGCCATAGCCCGCCTGCCATTGCGGATCGACGGTGAGGTCGACCGGCCCATAGGTGCGCTGGGGATCGGCATGCCAGTTGACGATATGGCGGATGCCCTTGACGCGGGGATGGGCGGCCTGCGCGGCCAGCAGCGCATCGACATCCGGGTCATTGAGGGCGGCGAAGGCGACGAAACCGGTGGGGAGGCCATCCACGGCGGCGAGCGTGTCGAGCCACTGGGTCTCGCGCAGCGCGCTTTCCGCCGCCGCGCCGGCATCGACATGGACGGCGCCGATGACGTTCCAACGGGCAAGGTCTTCGCGATATTGGGCGACGCCATAATTGCGGGCGATCGGCTCGACACTGCCATTGGGGCCATCGTCCGAAAAGGGCGGGCTCAGCCAGTCGTAGCGGATATGGTGGAGATCCCACAGATGGATATGGGCGTCGACAAAGGGGATCATGCGTCCTCTCCCATGAACAGTTCAGCAGCCTCTTTTCCGTTTGGGCCGAGCGTGGCGAAGGCTTCGACTTCGCTCAGCCTGCCCTTCGACAGGCTCAGGGCGAACGGGGGAGACTGGCGTAAATCGCGGCGCGCCGGGCTCTTGAATGGCCGGTCGCGCCGCGGATAGGCTTGGGTCAGAAGGTGGTGCGGCCGCCCGAGGTGTCGAAGGTCGACGCCGTGGTGAAGCTGCATTCCTCGCTGGCCATGAAGCAGACCATGGCGGCCGATTCCTCGACCAGGCCAAGCCGGCCCATCGGGATCTTCGAGCGCATATAGTCGACCTGGCTCTGCGGCAGCTGTTCCAGGATCGGGCTTTCGAAGGTCGCCGGGGTCAGGGCATTGGCGATCACGCCCTTGCCCGCCAGTTCCTTGCCCAGGCTCTTGGTAAAGCCGATGACGCCCGCCTTGCTGGCCGAATAGGCGCTGGCGTTGGGATTGCCTTCCTTGCCTGCGACCGAGGCAAGGTTGACGATCCGGCCATAGCCGTTTTCGAGCATGAAGGGCACGACTTCACGGTTGCAGTAGAAGAGGCCGTTCAAGTTGATGTCGATCACCCGCTGCCAGCTGTCGACCGGATAGTCCCACACCGTGGCGGTCGCGCCGGTGATGCCGGCCGAGCAGACGAGGACGTCGATCTTGCCCAGCGCATCCGCGCTGGCCTTGGCGGCGGCGGCGACGGCGGCCTGATCGGAGACGTCGAGCGCCACCACATCGGTCGCGCCGACTTCATCCTTTGCAGCGGCGAGGGCGTCGGCATTCAGATCCCACAGGACCACCTTGCCGCCTTCTTCGACGATGCGCTTGGCAACCAGCTTGCCCAGGCCGGAGGCGCCACCGGTGACGATAGCGCAGCGACCTGCATAGCGTCCGGAAAAGACGCTCATCCGAGCACCTCGTCGCCAAGGTGGCGCCATTCCACGACATTCTGCTTCTGGCTGCCGAGCTTGGCGATGCCCAGCTCCATGACGTCGCCGGCCTTCAAATAGACGGCTTCGGGCTTCTTGCCCTCGCCCACGCCCGGAGGGGTGCCGGTGATCATCAGGTCACCCGGGTAGAGGGTGATATATTCGCTGACATAGGAGATGAGCTGGGCGACGTTGAAGATCATCGTCCTGGTGTTGCCGGTCTGCATCCGATCGCCATTGACGTCGAGATACATGTCGAGATCCTGCGGGTTGCCGATTTCGTCGGCGGTCACCAGCCAGGGGCCGACCGGGCAGAAGGTGTCATGGCCCTTGCCCTTGCTCCACTGGGTGCCGCGCTGCTTCTGGTTGAAGCGTTCCGACACGTCGTTGACGAGGACATAGCCCGCGACCTTCGACAGCGCGTCTTCCTCCGACACGAAGCGGCAGGTTTCGCCGATGACGACGCCCAGTTCGACTTCCCAGTCGCCATGGGTCGCGCCCTTGGGCAGCATCACTTCGTCATTGGGACCATTGAGCGACGACAGCGCCTTCATGAACATCATCGGCTCGGTCGGGATCGGCAGGTTGGATTCGATCGCATGGTCCTCATAGTTGAGGCCGATGGCGACGATCTTGCCAATGCCCTTGACCGGCACGCCATAGCGCGGGTCGCCATCGACGACGGGGAGCGATGCGATGTCGACGCCCCTGGCGGCGGCAAGGCTCTCGATCGTCAGGTCGGCGACGACGCCGGACAGGTCGCGAATCTTGCCTTCGGCATCGATCACGCCGGGCTTTTCCTGGCCACGCTGGCCGAAACGAACAAATTTCATGGGATCAGTCTTTCTCTGTTCAGGCGATCAGTGGGTATAGGGGCGGTGCATCGCGATGTCGGGGTTGAGGTCGACGCCGAAGCCCGGCTTGTCGAGCGCGGTCACCTTCATGCGACCATTTTCCGGCACCGGTTCGCCCAGCAATTGCGGGTGGAACATCGGCACCACTTCCGTCGGCCCCGGATGCATCATCAGGAACTCGGCGAAGGGCGAGTTGTGGCGGGTGATGACGAAATGATAGCTGTAGACCGACGAGCCATGCGGCACGACCATCTTGCCATGGGCGTCGGCCAGCGCGCTGATCTTGAGCAATTCGGTCACGCCGCCGCACCAGCCGACATCGGGCTGGATGATATCGCAGCAGTCCATTTCCATCAGCATGCGGAAGCCCCAGCGGGTCGCTTCATGCTCGCCGGTGGTGACCAGCATGCCCTTGGGCACGTTGCGCTTGAGCTGCTGGTAGCCCCAATAATCATCCGGGCTGATCGCTTCCTCGATCCACTTGAGACCCAGCTCATGCGCGGCGATGGCAAGGCGGGTGGCATAGTCGACGTCGAGCGCCATCCAGCAGTCCCACATCAGCCAGAAATCATCGCCGACCTTCGAGCGCATGTCGGCCAGTTCGGCGATATTCTTCTTGAGGCCCTCGATACCCTCGGCCGGGCCGTGGTGCAGCGCCATCTTGCCGCCGATGAAGCCGAATTCCTTCGCCTTGTCCGGGCGCGCGCCGGTGGCGTAGAATTGCAGTTCGTCGCGCACGGCGCCGCCGAGCAGATGATAGACCGGTTCCTGGCGCAGCTTGCCAAGCAGATCCCAGAGCGCGAGGTCGACGCCGGAGATGGCGTTGATGACCAGGCCCTTGCGGCCATAATATTGGGTCGAGAAATACATCTGGTCCCAGATCTTCTCATAGTCGGTCGGCGACCGGCCTTCGAGGAAGCGGGCGAGATGCTTTTCGACGATATAGGCGGCGGGCTCGCCACCCGTCGTCACGGCGAAACCGACGGTGCCGTCTTCCGCCTCGATCTCCACCACCAAGGTGCCGAGCACATTGATGCCGAAGCTCTGCCGCGACTGGCGATATTCGGGATATTTCGACATCGGCGTCGCGATGTGATCGTCGATCCAGTGGCCTTCGCCCTGGTCATGATAATCGGCACCGCCGCCGCGCACGGTGAAGGCGCGGACATGCTTGATCTTCGGCAACGTCACGATGGGCACGCTGAAACTCCCTTGGGCCAGACCCATCGCAAGGGGATGGGCAATAACACTTCCACCATATGGACAAAATGCGCACAACGTGGGGCAATTGAGGGGAAGAATCGCGTCCGGCCTCTCCTACACCCTTGTTTTTCTCATTTTGTGGGATAGAGTGTTAGTAGATGAGACAAAATACGTCAAACCCGGAATCGGGTCCGCGAGAGGAAAAGTCGAAGACGCAGGGGTCGCAGACCCTTCAGCGCGGGCTGGACCTGCTCGACCAGGTGATCGACGGGCCGGTGAAGCTCGCCGACCTGTCCGAGCGCATGGGCCTGACGCGCTCCACCACCCATCGCCTGGCCAATGCGCTGGTCGAGCGCGGTTTCCTGACCTTCCTGCCGCGCGAGGGCTATCAGCTTGGCCCCAAGCTGCTGCAGCTCGGCTTCCTGGCGCAGAGTCAGGCCGACGTGGTGCAGATTGCCCGCCCCCATCTGGAAGCGCTGGCCGCCGCGAGCGAGGATGTGGTGCATCTGGGCCGGCTGGACGGCGACCAGGCGCTCTATCTGGACAAGATTCCCGGCCGCCGCCGGGTCGAGATTTCAAGCCGCATCGGCGATCGCCATCCGCTGACGTCGACGGGCCTTGGCAAGGCGCTGATGCTGGACGATCCCGAGGCGGGCTGGACCCGGCTGCTGGAAAGCGAGCGGGAGAACGGCACCCATGATGCCGACCCGGCCACATGGCTGGAGCGGATGCGCGGCTATGTTGCGGCCGGCCGCGCGTTCGACCTGGAAGAGAATGAGGACCAGATACGCTGCGTTGCCGCGCCGATCCGCGATGCGTCGGGCGCGATCGTCGCCGCCATCAGCCTGTCGAGCGCCGCCCAATATATGGACGATGAGCGCATGGCATCGCTGAGCGACGAGGTCCGCGCCGCCGCGCAGAAGGTCAGCGCCGACCTGGGCTGGACCCCCGGCGTCAAATCCCCCCGCCGCCCGGTGCGGCGCTAATCCAAGGAAATGCTCCCATGAAGCTGCTTGAAGGCAAGACCGTCCTCGTCACCGGCGCATCGACCGGCATCGGCCGGGCGGCCGCCATCGGCGCCGCCCAGCATGGCGCCGACGTCGTCATCAACTATGCCCATAGCGACGGCCCGGCCGCCAGCTGTGTCGCCGAGATCGAGGCGCTGGGCCAGCGCGCGATCGCGGTGAAGGGCGATGTCGCCGATCCGCAGACCGCGCAGGACTTCGTCGCCAAGGCGGTCGAGGCGTTCGGCAAGGTCGACGTGATGGTCAGCAATGCCGGCATCTGCCCGTTCCACGGCTTCCTCGACATGCCGGTCGACGTGGTGGAGCGCACCTTCAAGGTCAATCTGCACGGCGCCTATTTCATGGTGCAGGCGGCCGCGCAGCAGATGGTGAAGCAGGGCCATGGCGGGTCGATCGTCGCGGTCTCCTCCATCTCGGCGCTGGTCGGCGGCGAATTTCAGACGCACTACACCCCGACCAAGGCCGGCGTGCATTCGCTGATGCAGTCGACGGCGATTGCGCTCGGCAAATATGGCATCCGCTGCAACAGCGTGCTGCCCGGCACCATCCTGACCGAGATCAACAAGGATGACCTGGCCGATGTCGAGAAGCGCGAATATATGGAAAAGCGCACGCCGCTCGGCCGCCTCGGCGCGCCCGAAGACCTGGCCGGGCCGATCGTCTTCCTGGCGTCGGACATGGCCGCCTATGTCACCGGCGCGGCACTGCTGGTCGACGGCGGCATGTATGTGAACCTGCAATAAGATATTGAGCGCCGTCATTCCCGCGAAAGCGGGGATGACGGTATTGAGGAATCAGGACATCGCCGATGAGGATCGCCACCAAAGCCGCCGCCGCCCTCGCCCTGCTGGCCACGCCCCTGCCGGCGCTGGCGACGCAGCCGGGCGACACGATCCTGATCGCCAGCGATTCGACCGCGGCCAATTACAAGAAGGGCAATTATCCCCAGACCGGCTGGGGCATGATGCTGGGTTGCGGCCTGTCGCCCGAGGTGCGGGTGTCCAACCATGCGATGGGCGGCCGATCGACCCGTACCTTCATCGAGGAAGGGCGCTGGACGAAATTGATGAGCGAGTTGATGCCCGGCGACACGGTGCTGATCCAGTTCGGCCATAATGACGCCTATCGCGCCAAGCCGCAGCGCTGGGCGCCGGCGCAGACCGACTATCGCAACAATCTGCTGCGCTTCATCTGGGACGTGCGCGGCGCGGGCGGCACGCCGGTGCTGGTGACGCCGGTGACGCGGCGCAGCTTTGGCGCCGATGGCAAGGCCAAGGCCGACTTCGCCGAATATTCCGCCGTGATGCGCGAACTGGCGGCGAGCGCCCATGTGCCGATCATCGACCTGGAAGCGCTGTCGCGTGCCTGGGTCGACCGGGCCGGGCCGGACAAGGCGAAAGCCTATTTCCTCCACTACAAGGCGGAGGACAAGATGCCCGGCTTCCCCAAGGGGATCGACGACGATACCCATTTCAGCGAACTGGGCGCGCGCAATGTCGCCGATCTGGTCGCCGGCGGCCTCAAGGCGCTGAACCTGCCGATTTCGGCCAAAGTGCTGACGAGCCGGCCGGCGCTCAATCGGACCACGCCGCTGGGAAGGACCGAATGCCAATGACCATGCTTGACCGTCGCGGCCTGTTGACCGGTGCTGCCGTTGCTGCCGCCCTTGCGCCGATGGGCGACGCGCTGGCGCAGAGCTTTCCGCTGCCCCAGGGGTTTGTCCGCTTTCCGATCTGGCCGGGCAAGGCGCCGGGCAGCGAGCATGTGACGGTGAAGGAAGTGGAGACGCTGCGCCGGCCCGACAGCGGGCCGGACGATGGCGTGTTCGCCCATATCGTCACCCCGACCCTGACCCTGTTGCGGCCGGCAAAGCCCAATGGCGCGGCGATCATGCTGATCCCCGGCGGCGGATACAGCCGGGTGGCGATCGGCCATGAGGGCTATTCGATCGCGCGCCGCTTTGCCGAGGCGGGCTATGTCTGCTTCGTGCTGCTCTATCGCCTGCCGGCCGATGGCTGGGCCGCCGGGGCCGAAGCGCCGCTGCAGGATGCGCAGCGCGCGCTGCGGCTGGTGCGCAGCCTGGCGGGCAAGGAGAAGTTCGACGCCAATCGGGTGGGCGTGATCGGCTTTTCCGCCGGCGGGCACCTGGCCGCCTGGCTGACCAGCCGGACGCCGGTGGAAAGTTACAAGCCGGTCGATGCCGCCGATCGCGAGCCGATCAAGGCCGCCGTCGCCGCCTATATGTATCCGGTGATCCAGATGGAGGGGCCTTTCGTCCACAAGGGATCGCGCACGCAATTGCTGGGCGAGAATCCGTCGCCCGAGCGGATACGCGCCTATTCGCTGGACCAGGATGTGAGCGCGCAGACGCCGCCGGTGTTCCTGGCCCATGCGATCGACGATCCGGCAGTGCCGGTCGACAACAGCATCGCCATGCTGGCGGCGCTGCGGGCGCAGAAGATTCCGACCGAATGCCATTTGTTCGAAAATGGCGGCCATGGTTTCGGCATTACGGCGCAGGCCCAGTCGGCCGCGCCCTGGCCCGACCTGTTCCTGGCCTTTGCCAAGAGGCATGGCGTGTGACCCAGCATAAGGTTGCCCTGTTCGTCACCTGCCTGGTCGACATGATGCGCCCGCGCATCGGCTTTGCCGCGATCCGCGCGCTGGAGGCGGCTGGTTGCGACGTGGTCGTGCCCGAGGGCCAGACCTGTTGCGGTCAGCCGGCGCTCAACAGCGGCGATACCGAACATGCGATCGCGCTGGCCAAGCAGACGATCGTCGCGCTGGAACCCTATGAGGCGGTGGTGGTGCCGTCGGGGTCGTGCGGCGGCACGATCCGTTGCCATTATCCCGAGCTGTTCGAGCATGATCCCGCATGGCTGCCGCGCGCGCAGGCGGTGGCGGGCAAAACATGGGAGATCATGGCCTATCTGGACGAGATATGCGGGTGGAAACCCGAGGGCGTGGAGGTCACGGCCAAGGCGACCTATCATGACAGCTGCTCGGGGCTGCGCGAGCTGGGCGTCAAGGCGCAGCCGCGCCGGTTGCTGAAACCCATCGCCGGGCTGGAGCTGACGCCGCTGGCGGGCGAGGAGACCTGTTGCGGCTTTGGCGGCACTTTCTGCGTCAAATATCCGGCCATTTCCAACGCGATCGTCGGCGAGAAGGCGGACGCGATCGAGGCGACCGGCGCCGACCTGCTGCTGGCCGGCGACCTGGGCTGCCTGATGAACATGGCGGGCAAGCTCAACCGGCAGGGCAGCAAGGTGCGCGCCTTCCACGCGATCGAGCTGATCGCCGGCATGGGCGATGGCCCGGCGATCGGGGAAGAGGCATGAGCGGCGCACCGGCCGAAGCGACCAGTTTCAAGGACCGCGCCGACGCGGCGCTGGCCGACCGCATCCTGAAGGTCGCGGTCGAACGAACGGCAGGCACGGCCGAGGCCAAGCGCGCGGTCGCGGTCGACGCCTTTCCCGATTTCCAGGCAGCGCGCACCCGCGCGGCGGCGATCAAGGACCATGTCGTCGCCCATCTGGGCCATTATCTGGAGCAGTTCGAGGCGAACGCGACCGCGGCCGGGGCGAAGGTCCATTGGGCGCGCACCGCCGACGAGGCCTGCGACATCGTCATCGCCCTGTGCAAGACGGCCAAGGCCAAGAGCGTCGCCCGGTCCAAGTCGATGCTGGGCGAGGAGATCGGCCTGCCCCATGCGCTGGCCGAAGCGGGCATCGGCCGGGTCGAGACCGACCTTGCCGAACATATCATCCAGCTGGCCGACGAGCGGCCCTCGCACATCATCTGGCCGGCAATGCACAAGACCCGCGAACAGGTGTCCGCCCTGTTCAAGGCGAAGCATCGCACCCCGCATGAGGAAGAGACGATCGCCGCCATGGCGGAAAGCGCGCGGCGCGAGCTGCGCACCCAGATGCTGGGCGCGGATGTCGGCATTTCCGGCGCCAATTTCCTGATCGCCGACACCGGCGCGATCTGCACCGTCACCAATGAGGGCAATGCCGAGCTGTCGCTCGTCCCGCCGCGCGTCCATATCGTGACCGCCGGGATCGAGAAGATCGTGCCGAGCATGCCGCATGCCGTGCATATGCTGCGGATGCTGGCGCGATCGGCGACCGGCGCGGCGCTGACCCAATATACGACCTTCTACACCGGCCCCAAGCGCCCCGGCGACCGGGACGGGCCGGAAGAGATGCATATCGTGCTGGTCGACAATGGCCGCACCTGGATGCGCGAGGAGGGGCTGGCCGAGATGCTCCGCTGCATCCGCTGTGGCGCCTGCATGAACCATTGCGTCGTGTTCCGCCAGATTGGCGGCCATGCCTATGGCGGCACCTATCCGGGGCCGATGGGCGCGGTGCTGACCCCGGTGCTGGACGGGCTGAAGCAGAGCCGCGATCTGCCCAATGCCTGCACCATGAACGGCAAGTGCCAGGAAGTGTGCCCGGTGCGCATTCCGCTGCCGACGCTGCTGCGCGGCTGGCGCGAGAAGAGCTGGCGCGAGGGGCTGGAGCCGCAATCCTTGCGCGCGGGGCTGGGCCTATGGGCCTGGGTCGCGACCCGGCCGCGCCTCTATCGGATCGGCACCAGCATGGCGGTGCGGGCGATGCGGTTGCTGGGCAGCAAGGGCTGGGTCCGCACGCTGCCGCTGGCGGGCGGCTGGACCCGCTATCGCGACATGCCCAAGCCCGCGGCCCAGACCTTCATGGACCAATATCGCAAGGAAAACGGCCGATGAATGCGCGCGAGGCCATCCTTGGTCGGCTGAAAGATGACAGCGACATTGACATAGCGGCGGAGGCTGCGGCGCTGCTCGGCACGCCGGAGCGGCCGGCGGTCGATGGCGCCCAGGTCGAGGCGGAGTTTGTGGCGCGGCTGGCCCTGCCCAGCGTCAGCGCCAGTCATGACGTTATCGAAACGATATCGGACCTGCCCGCCGCCGTCGCGCGCTATCTGGATGCGCAGGGCGAGGCGCGCGCGCTGTGTCTGCCGCCCGACCCGCGCCTGTCGGGCTGCGACTGGAGCGGCTTTGCCCTGCATCAGGATGCCGCACCCGATGAGGCAGCGACGCTGGCGATTGCGCGCAAGGGCATTGCCGAGACCGGGTCGCTGATATTCGAGACCAGCCCGCAGGCGCCGATGCTGCCCAATTTCCTGACGCTGCATCATTTGGTGCTGCTGCGCGTGGCCGACATCGCCCCCTGGCTGGAGGAAGCGCCACTGGCCGGGCCGCAACCGCGCGCCCATTACTGGATCACCGGCGTGTCGGGCACGACCGATATCGAGGGCACCTATGTGCGCGGCGCCCATGGTCCCCGCTTCCTGCATGTCATCCTGCTGCGCGGCGATTTCCCTCATATGTCGGAACAATAGTCCACATTCCGGGAAAACAGGCTTACATTCGCCGCCTGCGCCGTTATAAGCTTGGCCAAAGTTTAGATGGAGATTCCCGATGTTCGACAAGACCTATTATGCGACCCACCCCGACATGATGGAGTGCGTGTCGAACGAGGAGCTGCGGGATCGCTATCTGATCGGCGGGCTGTTCCGTGACGGCGAATGCGTGCTGAACTACACCCATGCCGAACGCTTCGTGATCGGCGGCGTGGCGGTGGCTGACGCACCGGTGAAGCTGCCGGCGCAGACCGAGCCGGCCTCGGCGGCGGGCCATCCGTTCCTGGAGCGGCGCGAACTGGCGATCGTCAATGTCTCGGGCGTGGAAGGCAGTGTGACCGTCGATGGCGAAGTCTTCACGCTCGGCAACAAGGATTGCCTCTATGTCACCATGGGCGCCAAGGACGTGGAGTTCGCCGGCGCCGGCGCGCGTTTCTATCTCGCCTCCTGCCCGGCCCACAAGGCGTTCACCACCCGCAAGCTTGGCATCGCCGACGCCAATGCGCTGGAACGTGGTTCGCTGGAAGAGTCCAACGAACGCACCATCTTCCAGCTCGTCATCCCCGGCATCTGCGACAGCGCGCAGCTGGTCATGGGCCTCACGGTCCTGAAGCCCGGTTCGGTGTGGAACACCATGCCGCCGCACATCCATGAGCGCCGCAGCGAGATTTATTTCTATTTCGAGCTGGATGGCGATGCCGACCGCGTCTTCCACTATATGGGTGAGGGCGACGCGATGCGTCACATCGTCATGGCCAATGAGGAAGCCGTGATCTCGCCGCCCTGGTCGATCCATATGGGCTCGGGCACCAAGGCCTATGCCTTCATCTGGGCGATGGCGGGCGAGAACCAGGACTATACCGACATGAACGTGCTGGACATCTGCCAGCTGGCCTAAGCCAGAAGGGGGAGAGGCTGTCACGCCCTCTCCCCTCACATGCCCTCCCCTAACCCCTCCCTGAAGGGAGGGGGATTTGGAGCTTATATGAGCACTATCTTCGATCTTGGCGGCAAGGTCGCCATCGTCACCGGCGCCAATACCGGCATCGGCCAGGCGATCGCGCTGTCGCTCGCGGCGGCCGGCGCCGACATTGCGGCGGTCGGCCGCACCCCGGCGGAGGAAACCGTCGAGAAGGTCCGGGCGCTCGGCCGCGAGGCGGAGATCGTCTCGGCCGATCTTTCCAGCATCGAACCGGTGCAGCGCGTCGTCGACGAGACGATCGCGAAACTGGGCGGCCTCGACATCTTCATCAACAATGCCGGCATCATCCGCCGCGCCGACAGCGTCGACTTCACCGAGGAAGACTGGGACGCGGTGATCGACACCAATTTGAAGTCCACCTTCTTCCTCGCGCAGGCGGCCGGGCGGCACATGCTGGCACAGGGCAGCGGCAAGATCGTCAACATCGCCTCCTTGCTGTCCTTCCAGGGCGGCATCCGGGTGCCGAGCTATACCGCGTCGAAGAGCGGCGTCCCCGGCCTCACCAAGCTGCTGGCGAACGAATGGGCGGCCAGGGGCGTCAACGTCAACGCGATCGCGCCGGGCTATATCGCCACCAACAACACCGCCGCGCTGCAGGCCGACGAGACCCGCAACCGCCAGATCCAGGAACGCATCCCGGCCGGCCGCTGGGGCGACCCGAGCGACATTGGCGGCGCGGCCGTGTTCCTGTCGTCGCCGGCGGCCAACTATATCCATGGCCATGTCCTCGCCGTCGATGGCGGCTGGCTGGCCCGCTGATATCCCGTCCTGCGCCTGCCAGCGGGTGGGTGCAGGACAACCTTGACCAAAGAGGAGGGCTCAGCCTCCCGTTTCACCACAGGAGGACGGATGCCCGATATCGACCGGCGGAGCGCGTTGACGGGGGCTGCGGCCCTGTTGGGCGCCAGTCTCGCTCGCCCGGCCCATGCCGCCACCGCCTGCATCGTGACGACCCGCAAGGGCCGGGTTGCCGGCATCCGCGAGGGCGGCCTCCATGTCTTTCGCGGCCTGCGCTACGGCCAGGATACCGCGTCCCGCCGCTTTCAGGCACCGCTTGCGCCCGATAGCTGGACCGGGACGGCCGATGCCGGCGCCTTCGCGCCCTCCTGCCCACAACAGGGCAAGCAGGAGCCGGAGAGCGAGGATTGCCTGTTCCTCAATATCTGGACCCCCGGTCCGGACCCGCGCGCCAGGCGGCCGGTGATGCTCTATATCCATGGCGGCGCCTATTCCAACGGCTCTGTGGTGGATCCACTGACCTATGGCGACCGGCTCGCGGCGCAGGGCGATGTCGTGGTGGTGACCGTCAACCACCGGCTCAATATCTTCGGCTATCTCTATCTCGCCCGGCTCGATCCGCGCTTCGCCGACAGCGGCAATGCAGGCCAACTCGACCTTATCCTCGCGCTGCAATGGGTGCGCGACAATATCGCGGCCTTTGGCGGCGACCCCGGCAATATCCTGGTCTTCGGTCAGTCGGGCGGCGGCGCCAAGATCGCGACGATGATGGCAATGCCGGCCGCTATCGGCCTGTTCCATCGCGCCATCACCATGAGCGGGCAGCAGGTGACGGCTTCCGGCCCGCTCAACGCGACGAAGCGGGCGCAGGCCTATCTCGCCCGACTGGGCGTGAAGGCCGATGACCTGTCATCCTTGCTGTCACTTTCGACCGCGCAACTGGTGGAGGGGCTGGCAGCGCAAGACCCGATCTTGGGTGGCGGTCTCTATATGGGCCCGGTGCTCGACATGACGCATCTTGCGCGCCATCCCTTCTGGCCCGATGCGCCGCCCCAGTCACAGGCGATCCCGATGATGCTGGGCAACACCCATGACGAGACCCGTGCCTTCATCGATCCTCATGGCCCCAAGCTCCAGGGGCTGGATTGGTCCAACCTCGCCGCCCGGATCGCCCCGGAACTGCGCATGGACCTGTCACCCGAATGGATCGTCGCCCAATATCGCGCGCGCTATCCCGACTGGTCGGCGGAGCGCATCTTCTACGCCGCGACCACGGCCGGGCGCAGCTGGCCGGGGCAGGTGCTGGAGGCGGAGGCACGCGCCCGCGCCGATGCGCCGACCTGGGTCTATCAGGTCGACTTTGCCTCGCCGACCCAGCCCGAACGCGGCGCGCCGCACACTATGGACATCGCGCTCGCCTTCGGCACGCTGGAGGCGCAGGGCAGCTTCACCGGCACGGGCACAGGTGCCCAGGCCGCCTCGCGCGCGCTGATGCAGCGCTTCCTGGCCTTCGCCCGGCGCGGTGATCCCAATGGCAGCGGAATGGCGCCCTGGCCGCAATATCGGCTGGACCGGCGCCAGACGATGATCGTCGATGTCGACAGCCATGTGGAAAGCGATCCGCGCGGCTGGGAGCGGGAACTCTTCGCCCGCGTCCCCTATATCCAGCCGGGTAGCTGAACGCTGTTCGTTGCCGGGCCGCAACCAAAAGGGGGCGGGCGCGTTGAGTCCGCCCATGCAGTTGGAGGAACCGCATGGATACGCAGGATGTGGATTATGTCTCGGAACGCGGCGAGCTGCATTTTCTCGCTGCCCTGGTCGATGAACTGATGCGCCGGCTGATGCTGTCGGGCGTGCTCAGTCAGGCCGAACTCAACGCGATCGAGGCGGATGTCGCCAAGCGCATCGGCAATGTGCCGCGCGCCTGGTAACATGTCGGGTCAGTGGGCGACCGGATAGCTGATGATCAGCGCTAGCGGTTCCTTGCCGACCTGCCGGATGCCGACCTTGGCATCCTTGTAGAGATAGGCAGCCATGCCCGGCGTCAGCGGCTTTTCCACGCCGTCGGACGTCACCACCCCTTCGCCCGACAGGACATAATAGACCTCGTCATGGGCGATTGGATGGACGCCGATCGCCGCGCCGACATGCAGCACGCGCTTGCGGAATTCCATGCTGCGCGGCTGCGGCACGGCGTCGCTGATGCGATAGGCGGTCGACATGCCGATCTCGCCATGGGGCGGCGGCTCGTTCCGCATCACCTCGCGCTCGTCGACGACCACCATCGGCGGCGCGGCGGCGGCCACCAGCAACAGCACCAGGCTCATGGCTTTGGCTCCTGTCGCATCATCTTGTCGCGGTCCGACAGATGCTCGGTCGTTTCGTCCTTCTGGCCGGGATAGCGCCCCGATTTCGGCTCCATCGTGCCGAGGTTCCAGTCGCCCTCGACAAAGGGCGCGCGGGTCTGCGCGAACTTGGGATAGCCGCCCACCTGCTTCTCATTGTCGATGATCTCGCCGCGCCCTTCCGCCACGAAGAACAGTACACGCAGATCATCGGCATCCCGGTCCCAGGGGCGGGCGCCCGCACGCCACAGCACATGGGTCTCGACATCGCGGACCGGCAGAACGTCCAGCCCCTGCCACCAGGTCGGCGGCGTCTGCGTCTCGATCAGCTTGGCCTTGGTTTCGCCATAGCGGCCGAACATCGGCAATGGCTTGCCGAACTTGTCGACGGCCAGATTGTCCTTGCCATAATATTCCAGGTCGCCATCGCCGCCCAAGGTCAGGAAGGGCAGGCCGGTCGCCGTCGATACGCCGCCGCGCATGACATTGCCGACCGCCGCCAGCTTGCCATTCTGATAGGGATGTTCGCCCCATTCCAGCGCCATCAGGTTGTAATGCACGCCGCGCTCGCCCGGATCATAGATGATATTATTGACCACGGCGGCATGGACGCCGCCCTTCAGCAGCGGGTTGCGCTCGACATTATGGGCGTAGACGTTGCGATAAATCAGGATGTTGGTCGCGTTGTCGTGGATCAACGTCCCCTTGCTATGCTCGCCCTTGGGATGGCTGGCATTGGCCAGGCCCTCGGCCGCCAGATTATAGGAAAAGGTGATGTTGTGCGCCGTGTTGGTGCGCCATTCGTCGGGCGTCTTGCCGTTGAAGCGCGGGCCGGACGCCGACATATTCTCGTCGATCGCCCAGGTGAAGCTGCAATGGTCGACGATGATGTCATGGCCGCCGACCACCGACATGGCATCCGCCTCCCATCCGCTCAGCAGCGGCTGGTCGTCCACCCCGGTGCGCACGCGGATGTGGCGCATGATGACGTCATGGGTGGCGATGTCGATGCCCGACCGGATCAGGGTGATGCCGGGGGAGGGGGCGGTCTGGCCGGCAATGGTCAGATAGGGTTCGCGGATGGTGATGGTCTGGCGCGCCATGTCGATGACGCCGCCCACCTCGAACACGACGATGCGCGGGCCCTTCGCCTCCAGTGCCGCCTTCAGGCTGCCGGGGCCATCGGCCGCCAGCGTGGTCACGCGGATGACGCGGCCCCCTCGGCCGCCGGGCGTGGTCGATGCCCAGCCGACGGCGCCCGGAAACGCGGTCGTTGCGCTGGATGCGCTGGTCCTGGTCGGGGCGGCGGATAGGGTTGCGGGCAGGGGGATCAGGGCAAGGCCGGCAAGCGGCAGGGCGATCAGTCTGGCGGTTATTTTCATGCTTCCGAAAGCTCCTCTCCTGGCCAGACTTGCACCGTGACGGCGATGATGCAAGCAATTTGACACCGGTGTCGAATCTGTTTGCAATCATTGTGGCAGCGAGGCGAAGGCGCGGGCTGCGCTCCGTCATTCTACGTCATGTGGCCCATATTGCGGTGCAAAATGGCTCGATATGGACGCTTTTCCTACAGGAGGGTGCGGAAAATCGCCGCGAGCGCTGGCCTGGCAGCTTCAGACATAATTGCCGCAATGATCATTGACATTGATCCGCAGTCGGGTCACAAGTTTCTGACACCGGTGTCTTCAAGGGGACAACATCGGGCCGCACCCCCAAAGAGGCGTGGCGGAAATATGGAGGGATGTTTCTATGATTGCGTTCGTACAGGCTTCGTCCGCCCGGAAATGGCTGTCCGCAGCCTCGACCCTGGCATGCGCCATCGCCTGCGTTTCCGCCGCTCAGGCACAGGCTCAGTCCGTGCAGGGCGATGCCGCGGTTGCGCCGGATCAGGGGCAGGCGGATGCCGCAGCCCAGGAATCCGACATCATCGTCACCGGTTTCCGCCAGTCGCTGGGCGCGGCGATCAACCTCAAGCGTCAGTCGGTCAGTTCGGTCGATGCGATCGTGGCGGAGGATATAGCCAAGTTCCCCGACCAGAATCTCGCCGAATCCCTGCAGCGCATCCCCGGCATCTCGATCCAGCGTGACGGCGGCGAAGGGCGCGCGATCACCGTGCGCGGCCTGGGAGCGCAGTTCACCCGCGTGCGCGTCAACGGGCTGGAAACGGTCGCCACCTCGACCGATGGTGCCAGCTCGAACCGCGATCGCTCCTTCGATTTTAACGTCTTCGCGTCCGAACTGTTCAGCTCGCTGGTCGTACACAAGACCGCCGAGGCCTCGCTGGACGAAGGCTCGCTCGGCGCCGTGGTCGATCTCAACACCGGCAACCCGCTTGGTGGCAAGGAAGGGTTGACCCTCGTCGGTTCGGCGACTGCCTCCTATAATGACCTGGCCAAGAATTGGGGGCCGCGCCTGGCCGGCATAGCGTCCTGGAAATCGGCCGACGGCCGTTTCGGCGTTGCCCTGTCGGCGGCCTATTCGACGCTCGATACCAAGGAACTGGGCAATAACAGCGTGCGCTGGGCCCAGGCCCGCTTCGACAATGTCAATGGCACCGCCTGCTTCACCCAGCCCAATTCGGGCGGTTCCTATATTCCGAGCGCAGCCTGTAACGATGCCGCGCTGTCCTTCCATCCCCGCATTCCGCGCTATGGCGAGGTGCGTCATGATCGCGAGCGGCTCGGCCTGACCGGATCGGTACAGTTCGCCCCGACCGACGCGACCAAGATCTCGATCGATGGCCTCTATTCGCGCTTCAAGGAAACCCGCGAAGAGAAATGGGGCGAGGTGCTGCTGCGCTCCAACGAGCGGTCGATCAATGTCGTCAATCCGGTCTATGACGATAATGGCAACATGATCTCGGCCACGCTCAACGACGCCTGGGTCCGCACCGAACATTATCTGCGCAAGTCGAGCACCGAATTCTATCAGGTCGGCGGCACCTGGGACCAGGATGTGACGGACAAGTTCCGCTTCACCCTGCTGGGCGGCCTGTCCAAGTCCAACGCCGACATTCCGGTCGAAACCACGGTGGTCTTCGATGATCGCGATGCCCAGGGCTATAGCTATGACTATAGCGACATGAAGCATCCCAAGCTGACCTTCGGCACCAGCGTGATCGATCCGGCCAATTTCCAGCTCGCCGAAATCCGCGACCGTCCGTCCAACACCACCAACCGGTTCAAGACTGCGCAGTTGCGCACCGAATGGGACGCGGCCGAGGGCCTGACCGTGAAGGTCGGTTCGATGTGGCGCCGGTTCGACTTCAAGACCGTCGGCTATCAGCGCGATACCGCCGTCTGCGGCAATGGCGGCAAGGATCTGGTGCTGGGCACCATCACCTGCTCGCCGACCAGCCTGTTCGGCCCGAGCGCCGTCTATGGTTTCCAGGCCACGCCGGAATTGAGCGAACTCTTCACCCTGGGCAAGGCGGGCCAGCCGTCAGGCACTACCACCCAGTGGCTGATCCCCAATCTGGACGCGGCGACCGCCTATACCAAACTCTATGACCGCGCGCTGGCGCTGGACGTCGGCAACAACCGGTCGGTGCGCGAGGAAGTGACCGGCGGCTATTTCCAGTTCGATGCCAAGGGCGACCTGTTCGGCCTCGAATATGCGCTGAACGCGGGCATGCGCTATGCCAAGACCGACCAGCGCTCGACCGGCCTC
The DNA here is from genome assembly GCF_056859495.1 of Sphingobium sp. L-44. Taxonomy (NCBI): domain Bacteria; kingdom Pseudomonadati; phylum Pseudomonadota; class Alphaproteobacteria; order Sphingomonadales; family Sphingobiaceae; genus Sphingobium; species Sphingobium sp. L-44. Next base: position 225,468 of record NZ_JBSXOQ010000096.1, read on the forward strand.
AATGGCGGCATCCCGGTCACGATCAAGCGCAGCTATGAGGATTGGCTGCCGGCCGCCAACCTGGCCCTCTTCCCGACCGACAAGCTGGTCATTCGCGCGGCGGTGGCCGATGTGATGACCCGCCCGACCTTGGGCAGCCTGACGCCGGGCGGTTCGGCCGACGGCTTCCAGTATCGCGTCAGCTACGGTAACCCCTATCTCAACCCCTATCGCGCGACCGCCTATGACCTGGCTGTCGAATGGTATTTCGCGCCCCAGTCGCTCTTCTCGGTCGCCCTGTTCAAGAAGGATGTGCAGAGCTTCCCGGTCGCCGCGACCATTTCCAACGCGACCTTCGCGGAAACCGGCCTGCCGGCTTCGGTGCTGGTCAGTTCCTCGCCCGCCGCGCTCAATCCGGCGCTGCAGGCGGAACCGATCTGGACCATCGCGACCACGGTGAACGGCACCGGCGCCTCGCTCAAGGGGGCGGAAATCGCGCTGCAGCTGCCCTTCACCTTCCTGCCGGGCATCTTCAAGCATTTCGGCATCCTGGCCAACGCGACCTTCATCGACTCCAACGCCACCTATAATGTGTCGGGGCCGGCGGTCGTGCCGGGTGGCGGCCTGGTCAATGTCGCGCGGGAGAATACGTTGTTCGGCGTGTCGAAGCGGGCCTATAACGGCACCCTCTATTATGACGACAACCGCTTCAGCGCGCGCGTCTCGGCCAGCTATCGCGGGCCTTATAGCGACCAGAACAGCGGCACCGGCAACGTCTTCGAAGGCTATAATTCGACCGTCAATGTCGATGCCTCGGTCCGTTACAAGGCGACCGACTGGCTGGAATTCACTCTCGACGGCATCAACCTGACCGATGAATATCGCGGCCGCTACACCGACCTCGATGCCAATCGCAACTATGAGTACAACCATTTCGGCCGCACCTTCCAGTTCGGCGCGCGCGTGAAAATGTAGCCTGTTCTTTCGGGTCGCGCCATCACGGGCCAGCCGCCTTCTGCACGAGGTGGCTGGCCCTTTTTTTGGGCCCGCAGTGGGGCAGGGATAGTGCCGGGCAGACGACAGCCATAGTCCATTCACGCAATGACATTGACTCGCGTTAGCGTTCTCAAATATGGCGCCGCCAAGAATATTTGGGGGATTATATGGTGCGGTCGTCTTTCTTCTTTTCCGGGGCGGCGATCGTCGCACTGGCCGGTGCTGCTCTGGCCAGCCCCGCCCTGGCGCAACAGGCGCCGGATGCCGATATGGACCAGGCCCGCGCCGACATCATCGTCACCGGCGAAAAGAGCGCCCGCACCCTGCAGCAGACCCCGACCAGCATCGCCGTCGTCACGCCCGAGACGATCGAGCGCGAGGCGCTGATCACCATCCAGGACGTCTATAACCGCACCGCCAACCTGTCCGAAACCTATGGTTCGTCCGGCTTCACCATCCGCGGCATCAGCAACAGCGGCGTCGGCGCGGGCGGGCAGGCAGACGCCGCCAGCGTCTATGTCGATGGCGCGCCGGTGCCCAAATGGGCGCTCTATGGCGGCCCGACCGACCTGTGGGATGTGCAGCAGGTGGAAGTGCTGCGCGGCCCGCAATCGACCATCCAGGGCCTCAACGCGCTGGCCGGCGGCATCGTCATCACCAGCAAGGATCCGTCGCTGACCCGCTGGGGCGGTGACGCGCGCGTGCTGTGGAGCGAATATGATGATCGCACCTTCTCCGCCGCGATCGGCGGACCGATCATCAAGGATGAACTGGGCATTCGCCTGTCGGCCGAGCGCCGCAACGATCGCGGCCTCATCTACAATGTCACCCGCGACGAATATAGCGACGCGCTGGAATCGCTCAATCTGCGCGGCAAGATCAAATGGACGCCCCAGGCGATTCCGGGATTGGAGGCGGTCGCCAGCTATAATCGCGTGCGGCGCGACGGCGGCTATCTCTACGAATATGCCCGCACCGACGTGCCCAATTATTTCAACCATCGCGTCGCCACCGGCGACCAGCCCAGCCGGGGCAAGATCGACAGCGACCTTGCCGTCTTCAACATCAGCTATCCGCTGGCCCAGGGGCTGAAACTATCGAGCGTCACCTCCTGGAACCGCTCGCGCGTTCATTCGGTGATCGATACCGACGGCACGCCGCAGGATATCCAGGCGATCGACAATCGCTATAATTACCGTACCCTGACCCAGGAAATGCGCCTCAACTATGATGGCGAACGGCTGAGCGGCCTGCTGGGCGCCTGGTATTATCGCCGCACTGGCAGCATCGACCAGAATAGCCGGGTGAACATCGATACGCCGACCGCCACCATCGCCGCCCTGCTGCGCGCCAATGGCGCGACCGCTGCGCAGGCGACCTTCCTCAGCAATGCCTATGCGGCACAACTGCCGGTCATCCCGGTCGCCTATTCGGCTGACCAGCCCGAAAAAGTGGAGACGATGGCGCTGTTCGGCGATGCGCGTTTCAAGCTGACCGACCGGCTGACCCTGATCGGCGGTTTCCGCTACGATCATGAGCGCAACCGCTATGCTGCGCAAACCGTGGCGACCTTCAACGGCACGCTGCCCAATGCCAATTTCCTCGGCGCCGCCTATGCCCCGATCATTTCGCTGATCAACCAGGGCGTTCTGGGGCTGGTCGACGATGCCTCCTCGCCGCTGGCGTCCAACAGCCGCAGTTTCAACGCCTTCCTGCCGAAGGCGGGGATCAGCATGGACTGGACGCCGGACCTCACCACCGCCTTCACCGTCCAGCGCGCCTATCGCTCGGGCGGCTCCAGCCAGAACCCGGCCCGCGCCCTCTTGGTCGCCTATGATCCGGAATATAGCTGGAACTATGAAGGCTCGCTGCGCTCCAAATGGCTGGACGGGCGCCTGACGCTCAATGCCAATGCCTTCTATATGACGTGGAAGGACCAGCAGGTCACCGCCTATTTCGGCCAGAATGCCTATGATTATAACACGGTGAACGCCGCCGGATCGCATCTTTACGGGTTCGAGGTGGAGGCGGATGCCACTATCGCGCGCGGCATCGATCTCTATGGCTCGGTCGGCCATGTCCGCACCAAATTCACCGACTTCGTCCTGCCCGCCGGGGCGACCTGCACGGTTGATCTTAGCGACACCCAATTCCCCTATGCGCCGCGCTGGACCCTGTCGGGCGGCGTCAATGCGCAGTTCGGGCCGGGCTTCGTTGCCAATCTCAACGCCAGTTACCGTTCGTCGGTCTTCACCGGCGTCGGTCAGGATCAGGGCCAGTACAAGGTCGGTGGCCGCACGGTCGTGAATGGCAAGATCGGTTATGAGACCGATCATTGGTCGCTGTTCGTCTTCGCCCGCAACATCCTCAACGAGGATTATATGCAGTACCAATATGCCGCGATCCATCAGGCGATCCTGGGCGAACCCCAGACCGTCGGCGTCGGCGCGAGCGTCCATTGGTGATCGCGCTCGCCAGCCTGCTGCTCATCGCCGGCGGCGCCCTGGGCGCTGCCCTGTTGCGCCGCTCCTGGGTGCGGCGGGACCGCTCCGTGCTTGGCCTGCTGCTGGCGGGATGGGCCATATTGATCGGCCTGCTGGTCGCTGCCTTCCTGCTGATCGGGCCGGTCAAGGGGCTGGCCTTGGGACTGGCGATGGAGGGGATCGGCGCGCTCGCCATCATCTGGTTTGGCCGGGTCCGGCGCAAGGCGGCGCGGGTGCGCGATGGCGATGTCGCGCCCGAGCCGCTGGAGGAGCCCGGCCGCTTCTGGCGCGGGGTGCTCCGCGCCTTGCTCGCCGGGCCGCTCGGCATGACGGCGGCGATGGGTGTCGCCTTTTGCGTCACCGTCTATCTGCCCGGTGATCCGCGCACCCGGATCGTGCTTGGCGGCCTGTTGCTTCCGATCCTCTGGGGGCTGGCCATGACCTGGACCCTGGCGGACCGTCGCCTGCTTCGCGCCACCGCCGTGCTGGTGGGCACCAGCATCATCGGCTTCGGCCTCGCTGCCTTGGGAGGGGCCGCATGAACGACCAGAGCGTCCAGACCAACAGCCGGGCAAAGAAATGGCGTTGGCCCTTGTCGCCCGAAACGGTGCGATCGGTGCTCAGCAGCCATTCGGTGCTCGGCCTCGCCTTTGCCGCGATCATCTATATCGTCTGCCTGACCGGCACGGTCGCCGTGTTCGCGCCCGATCTGGAACGGTGGGAAGTGCCGGCGACGCCGGTGGTGACCAGCCTGTCGGATGCCTCTGCCGCCCGCGCCATCGCCGAAGCGGCCAGGCGTGCGCCGGCCGACACCACCCTCTATCTGTCGCTGCCAACCGCGAAACAGGATGGCGCCAGCCTCACGGCCTTCAGTGCGACCTATGAACATAAATGGGCCGTGGCGGCCGATGGCGCGCTGTCCGATCTCGAAGCGGTCTGGACCGAATTCCTGATCCACCTCCATATCAACCTGCATCTGCCGCGCAGCTGGGGGCAGTTCATCGTCGGCCTGACCGGCGTGGCGCTGCTCTCCTCTTTGGTGTCGGGCATATTGGCGCATCCGCGCGTCCTGCGCGATGCCTTCCACCTGCGCCTGGGCGGTTCGCGCCGCCTGCAGGAGGCGGACCTGCACAATCGCCTCGGTATCTGGGCCTTGCCCTTTCACTTCACCCTGGCGCTAACCGGCGCGCTGCTGGGCCTCAGCACCATCATCGTCGCGATGCTGGCGATGCTGCTCTATCGCGGCGACATGGGGAAGGTCTATGAACTCTTCCTCGACCCGCCGCCCAAGGTTGACGCGCGCGCCGCGCCCATTCCCGATATCGCCCGGCTGATCGCCGATGCCCGCGCCCGCGCGCCGGCGGCCGTTGCGGACAATATCATGGTCGAACGCCCCGGCCGCGCCGATATGCGCATCTCGATCCACAGCGGCCGGCCGCACTTGCTGACCCTGCAGGATGAGGTGCAATATGATGCGCGCGGGCAACTGCTCCATCAGGAACAGCCGCAGGATCTGGTCGCCGGCACCCGGATGCTGAGCGGCATCGGCCAGCTGCATTTCGGCTGGTTCGGCGGGCTGCCCGTGCGGATCGCCTATGGCCTGCTCGGCATTGCGCTCTGCATCGTCACCTCCAGCGGCGTAACCATCTGGCTGGCCCGCCGCCGCGATCGCGGCCGGCCCGCGCCGCAATGGGAACGGATCTGGGCAGCGATCTGCTGGGGCCAGCCGGTCATCCTCGTCCTCACCGCCGTTCTGGCCTTCGCCCTGCCGCAAGCGCCGCTGCCGCTGGCCTGGCTGGGCTTCACCATCCTGTCGGTGCTGGCCGCCGGCATGGCGAAGGCGCTGCCCGGTCCGCGCCTGTCGCGCGGCCTGCAATGGGCGTTGGTCGGCGGCCTGCTGGCGGTGGCGCTGCTGCACGGCGCACCGCTGCTGGCGGGCGGGCAGGGGCTGCTGGTCGACCTGTTGCTGCTTGCCGGTGGCATCGGCCTGCTGCTCGCGCTGCTGCGCAGCCGCGCTCCGGCAAAGGTCTAGGGCCGGGGCTTGCCATTCCCTTCCCGTAAACGGGAGGGGCAGCGAGACTTGCGCGCGCAGCGCGCTAGTCACAGCGGGGTGGGCTTGCGCGACGCTGCCCCGGCTTTCCTACTCGGCCCATCTCTGATCTACCCTTGGGGATGCAAGAGCCGCCCCATCTCCTCGCCAGACCACCCGCCTGTCGCGTGGCTGTCGCTTCATTGTCGCCTTGGTGTCGCGTCGAAGACGCTCGGGCGTGACCCATTTCCCCCGCCACTGTCGCGTCACAGGCGCATGACCGGCGCGTCGTGGGTGCATCACAGGCGCATTGGCCCGAAATAGCCCGCACGACACTGTGAACTTCGCCTGTCGCGTCCCGTGTCGGCCCCAATCGGCCTAAAGCGCGCGAAAACGGAAGTCGGTGAAGCGCGCTTCACCCGCACCGGCGGAATAGAGGCCGGGGCGCAGCATCAGGAAGCCGCCGCGCACATTATGGTGATAGCCCGACACTTCCATCCCCCGGTCGAACCGCTTCCAGCTCCTGCCGTCATCGCCGCTGACGTGAAAGCGGATGATATGCCGGTCGTTGGTGACGCGCATCCGCATCCGGCGGCCATGGGGATTGGCGGGGCGGCCGCGTTCGATGCCATATTGATGGGTGACGAACCGCTCCTGGTCGAAGCCAAGCCCGCAATACAACTGTTCGTCATAGAAGAGCAGCAGTCCGGCGACGCCACCCGGCGCGATCTCGATCATGCATTCGAACTGATAGGCCTGATCGCCCGCCACCAGCAGCAGCGGCGACGAACTGGAGGGGGCGGTGCCGCTGGCCTTCAGGACCAGCGATCCGCCCTCGACCCGCGCCCGCTGCGCCTCCTGCGGCGAAGGCTTGAAGAAATTCCATCGCGATCCCAGGCGCAACACACTGAAATCATCCGACAGTGGCTGGCCATGCGGCCCGGCCTGGCCGCCCCTGGGCTTGGCGATCGGTTGCGACAGATCGCCGCCGGTCATGCGGAACCAGCCATCCGCCGTCCATTCGACCGGGTCGAGCAACGTCTGCCGCCCCAATGTCCAATAGCCATTTTCATAGCCATGATAGACCGACCACCAACTGCCATCCGGTCCCTCGACCAAGGTGGCATGGCCGCGCGACCACCATTTTTCGGCGCGGTCGACGGTGCGCACGATCGGGTTGGCCGGGCAATTTTCCCACGGTCCATGGATCGACCGCGACCGGGCGGCGATCACCATATGGCCGGTCGGTGGCCCGGCGGTGCCGCCAACGGCGGTCACCAGATAGAAATAGCCCTTATGGCGCAAAATCTTGGGGCCTTCGGGCGAGAAGCCCTCCACATCCCAGTCGTCGGGATAGTGCCAGGGGTCATAGACATGTTCGGGCTGGCCGACGGTCGCCAGACCATCGTCGGTCAGGCGCACCCGGTCGCCGCCCGACAGGAACAGCCAGCGCGATCCATCCTCGCCCACCGCATGGCCCGGATCGATATGGTTGGGCAGATTGAGGTCGATCGGATCGCTCCACGGCCCCTCGATCCGATCGGCCCAGATCACATAGCTGGTGTTGGGAGACGCCTTGACCGGGATGTAGAGATAATAGCGGCCCTTGTGCTTGCACAGTTCAGGCGCCCAGACCGATCCGATATTCTTGTGCAGCGCCGGGCCGATCGGCCGCCAGTTCACCAGGTCGCGCGAATGCCAGATGATGAGTCCGGGATAGGAATCGAAGGTCGAGAAGGTCATGTAATAATCCGCGCCATCCTTGAGGATGGTGGGATCGGGATGATCGCCCGCGATCAGCGGATTGAGGAAGCGGCCGTCGCCCAGATCGGCGATGCGCTGATTGTCGAAGCCGCGCCGCCAGTCGGGCGCGGGGGCAGGCGTGGCCGGTGGAGCAGGGGGTGCCGCCCGCGCCTCGCTCAAACCACCTGCCAGCGCCGCCGAAGCCGTCGCCAGCAATGCGTCCCGTCGGCTGACTGCCATGACCCTCTCCCGATTATTGATACCGGTTACCTAAGGGCCATGACCTGATGCTGTCAAATGGCGCGGACCTGATCCTCGTAAAGCTCCAGCGGCAGTCCGTCTGGGTCGGCGAAGAAGGTGAAGCGCCGGTCGGTATATTCGTCCACCCGCACGGGCTCGCACGCCACGCCATGGCGTTCGAGCCGGGCGACTTCTGCATCCAGGTCGCTGACGGCAAAGGCAAGGTGGCGCAGGCCACAGGCTTCCGGGCGCGAGGGACGCGGCGGCGGATTGGGGAAGGAGAAAAGCTCGATCTGCGCGCCGCCGACCGCCAGATCGCATTTCCAGCTGTCGCGTTCGGCGCGATAGACCTCGTTCAGCACGGCAAAGCCGAGAATGTCGACATAGAAATGGCGGGACCGGGCATAGTCGGACCCGATGATGGCGATATGATGGATGGCGTGCATCGCCCAGCGCTATCGCGGGATGCGCCCGTCGCGCAATGGCTATCCGGCGATCAGTGCCTGAAGGTCGAGCAGCGCCCGGCCGAAGGACAGGCCTTGCGGCCCGGCGACGAAGCGGGGTTCCCACTCCGGCCCGAACTTGTCTTTGTAGGCGCGCAGTCCTTCAAAGCCGTAGAGCGCATTGCCATGCTGGTAGAGCAGCGCCCCCAGCTTCGACCAGAGCGGTGCCAGTCGGCGCGCCTCCAGCCCGGAAAGCGGGGCGAGGCCGAGGTTGAACCAGCGATAACCCTGTGCCTTGCCCCACAGCATCAGGTGGATGAACAGAAAGTCCATCGTGCCATAGGGGGCGCCGTCATCATGGCGCATCAGGTCGACCGACAGTTCGGACCGGTCGGCCGCGGCCCAGATATTGGCGAAGGCGACGATCTTGCCCTCCTGCCGCACCACGGCGCAGTCGAACCGCGCCATATAGGCGCGATCGAACCGGCCGACGCTGAAGCATTTTTCCTTATGCCCCTTGGCCTGGAGCCAATTAGCGGAAATCTCGGCCAGCCGGTCCATTTCCTTGTCCAGCATGGCGGCGGGGATGATCTCGAAACTGGCGCCCTCACGCGCCGCGCGCCGCTCGGCATAGCGCAGCGGCTTGGCATCCGGGCCGTCCAGCGTGAAACCGGCCAGATCGACATGCGCTTCCTCGCCATATTTGACGATCTGCAATCCCAGCTCGATCGCCAGCGGCAGCATGTCCTGGCTGATCTGGTAGAGCAGCAGGCGGCCCTGCGCCGCATCGGCCTGTTCGCGCAGCCGCCAGAGCAGATCCGCCCACTCGCTTCGGGCGCCGACGGGATCGCCCATGACGATCCAGCTATGCCCCCTGATCTGGTACATCAGGCAACAGGTGCCGCCATCCGACACCAGGAAGCGCTTGTCGCCGATATAGGCAAGATTGGCGTCGGTGCGTTCGGCCAGCGCCAACGCGGCCTCCGGCGGGACGGCGGCATTGCTGGCCAAGGCGGGAATGGTCGCGGCCGGGCGCAGCAGGCGCCACAGCGCTACACCGATCAGCAGGACGGCAACGGCCAGGCTGGCGCGCAGGAAACGCGAGGCATCGGCGCGGGCGGCAAAATGCCACCAGAGGTCATTCTGATATTCGACATGCTTGTAGGCGAAGAAGCCGATCCAGACCGACAGGGCCAGAACCACCGCGACCGTCGCCAGCCAACCGGGGGTGAAGGCGTCGGCGATCAACTGGGTCCGACGATAGAAGGCCGGGCGCGCCCATTGCAGCAGCGCGGCGATCAGCAGCATCGCCGCCGCTTCCTCATAATCAAGCCCCTTGAGCAGCGAGAAGATCGCGCCGGCCAGCAACAGGATACGCGTCAGCCAGAAGGCCCCGTCCAGCCGGCGGTAAAGGCCGGCCGACAGGATCAGCAGCGCCGCGCCGACCAGGCTGCCGGCCATGTGGGAGGCTTCGAGGAAGGGCAAGGGCACGACACTGTTGAGGGTCGCGACCCGGTGCGGGATGGCCGGGAGCGAGCCCGATACCAGCAGGATGGCGCCGCCAAGGAAGACGAGCGCTGCCGTCATGATCGGCGCAAGGCCGGTCGTGACGGCCTGCAGGCCGCGCAGGGTGCGGCGCAACGGCTGCCGCCAGCGCCAGCCTTCCTGCGCAACGATGATGCCGACTGCGATCAGCAGCGGCAGGATATAATAGACCAGCCGATAGGCGAGCAGCGCGGCGACCAGTTGCGGCCGGTCCACGCCGGGCAGGGCGGCAAGCATCACCAGTTCGAACACGCCGACGCCGCCGGGCACATGGGTCAGCAATACGGCGACGATGGCGAGCGCATAGCCCAGGAAGAAGGCAGGCCAGGCATGGAGGCCGACGCCGGGAACGAGGACGAACAGCGCAGCGCTGGCCGCGGCGAGATCGATCACGCCGATGCCGATCTGGCAGAATATGCGCGAGGCAGGCGGCAGCGGCAGGGACATGCGGCCAAAATGCAGCATCCGTCCCTGGCGGCCGGCAAAGAGGATCAGGCCGATGATGGCCGTGAGGGTCAGGCTGCCCGCTAAACGCAGCATTGGCGCGGACAGGCGGACATCGCCCATCGACAGCGTCTCCGGCCGCCAGACCAGCATGGCCGCCGCCAGCGTCAGGACGCCGCCCCAGAAGGTGGCGCCAGCGATCGCGACCACCCGCGCTACATCGGCAACACCCAGCCCCGCCGCGCTGTAGATGCGGTAGCGCGCCGATCCGCCGGTCAGCAGCGACAGGCCCAGATTATGGCTGAGCGTATAGCTGGTGAAGGAAGCGAGCGCCGCCGTGCCATAGGACAAGGGGCGGCCGATCGAGCGCAGCGCCAGTACGTCGTAGAAGGTGAGCGTGACATAGCTGATCGCGGTCAGCAGCAGGGCGGGGATCAGGGCTGTCGGGCCAAGTGCGTGAAAGGCTGCGCGAATGTCGCGCACATGCACATCGTGCAGCAGATGGTAGAGCGCGACGAAACCGAGCGCGGCGAGCAGCACGACCAGCCCGACCGACAAGGGCGTCTGGTAACGGCGCAAATATGTCATGGCCCCCATGGCGCGTCTACCCCGTCGTGACCCGGTGCCAGAGCTGGCTACGGCAGAAGAGGCCGCCTAGGATGCAGCCGGAAATCTTCAGCTGGTCCGGCCCCTGCTGGTCGATGGTGGAATAGAAGGTCCGTCCCATGTCGGGCACATAGACCCGCCCGGCCCAATGGCCCGGCCCCTTGGGGCGATAATCCTGCAACAGGGTGGTGCCGACCAGATGCGGGATGCCGGCATCGCTGGCATCGGCCAGCGCCTCGGCATTGGCGTGGCTGACCCAGCCGCACAATCTGTCCTGGCAGGCGGCGGTCGTGACCGTGACGCTGCCGCGCGGATTGATCCAGGAACCCAGCACCGGATCGGCCGTCATCGCCGGAACGGCAACGATCAGGCTGATGCCGGCAAGGAACAGGCGCAAGGCGTGATGCATGGGTCAGATCTTCCGGATCAATCCCTGCCGGGCGAAGGCCGCGTGCAGGACATGGTAGAGCGCATCGACATCATGGTGCAATGGATGCCCGCCCGGCAGCGCGACGGTCTGCCCATTGGGCTGGTGCAGCAATGGGCACAGGCTGGCCGCTTCCTCCTGTCCATGGACGCAGAGCAAAGGCGCCCAGTCGAGCTTGCGCGCGGTCGGCAGGGCGTCCGCCTCCGCCATAGCAAAGGTGAACATCTCACCGGGCGAAGCGCGATATTCGACCGTGGCGCCTGGCACGACCAGTGCGACCATGGCTATGGCCCGGCGTTGGGCAGCGGGCAGCGTGGCAAGGCCGACATGCGCCATGTCGGCGCCGAAGGACTGGCCGATCAGGATGACTGGCGCGGCGGGATCGATGTTGCGGGCCAGGGCCAGGGCCTGGCTGATCAGTGCGGTGGCCTCTGCCGGGCTGCGGGTCTTGCGAAAATAGGTCAGCGAATTGACGCCGACGGTCGGCAGGCCGTCTCGCGTCAGGCGTGCCATGATGCCCGGCCCCATGCCGACCTTCATGCCCATGTCGCCCGACAGGATGATGGCGATCGGCGTGCCATGGCCCGGCTGATAGCCCTGTGGGCGGGAGAGGGAAAAGGGATCGCCGTCCAGATAGCCGAGCCATTGGAAGGTCGCTGCCAGCAGAGCGAGGATCAGGATGGGCAGGATATACCGGATGCTCTTGCCACCGCGCGCCATCATGCCGTCTCCTCGATCGACCCGAGCGCCCGGCACGTCGGGAGGAGACCGACGTACCGGGCTGTGAGCGGTCGGAACAAGACCCACGCGTTCCGACCGTTCGGCCAGCTGGTCCAAGCTGGCCTGTTTCGTGCCACCCAAGGGGGAGGGGAGGTGGCACGACCGATATGGTCCATGACGGCCTGCGGTAGCGTGGCTGGAAGATGAACTTTTGGAGAGGAGGCCGTCAGATCCGGCGAGCCACCGCGCCGGCGGCCCAGCCCATGCCGACGGCCAGGGCGATGGCGGTCAGGCCATAGAGGAAAGACCAGCGTTCAGCCGCGACGGCCATGAACTGTTCGAAGCCCGATTTGCGAACATGGATGTCGCGCACCGCCGCTGCTACGACGCGGCCATCCTGCACCAGGAAGGTTTCGGCGGTATAGTCGCCCACGATCACACGGGCCGAGAGCGGCAGGCGGGCGCGATAGAGCACGTCGTCGCTGATCTCCACTGTGCCGGGGCGTTCGACGAACAGGCCGTTGCGCTGGCGCAGATCGACCAGGCCAGCCTGGAACCGGTCCAGCTCCGCGCTGTCGTTGAGCGAGGAGGGGGAGAGTTGCAGCTTGTCGACGCCCAGTTCGTAGATCGCCGCTGTGCGTTCATCGACGATCTGGGCGATCGGCCGGGAGGAGGCCATGGCGTAGAAGCTGGGCGCAGAGCGAAAGCGGGCGCGGTCGGCATTGACCCAGATGCCGGCGACCTTCTGCTTCTCGCGCATGGTGATCGACTGTTCGGGGCCCTTCAGCACGACGACGATGTCCGCCGGCTTGTCCGGACGCCGACCGTCGGGATAGACGATGGCGCCGAACAGCAGCAGGTCCGCGCCGGTGAAGCTGTACTGGATCTCGACCTCGCGCTGCGACACATCGGGCACCAGTTGTGGTTCATCGGCGGCACTCAGCAGCAGGACCAGGGCCGGCAGGATGAGGCGGGATATCCTCATTTCACGTCGATCGTGAAGATTTCGTCGGGCCGCCAGCCCAGCCCCAACGCCATGCGCGCGGCGACCAGCAGCACGATCGTGGCGAGCAGGATGCGCAGATATTCCGGGCGGATCGTCATCGACAGCCGGGTGCCGACCTGCGCGCCGGTGACGCTGCCGATCAGCAGCAGCATGGCCAGCACCAGATCGACCGCCTTGGTCGTCATCGCATGCATCATGGTCGTCGCCATGGTGACGAACAGGATCTGAAACAGCGACGTGCCGACCACCGACTGGGTGTTCATGCCGAGCAGATAGAGCATCGCCGGCACCAGGATGAAGCCGCCACCCACGCCCAGCAACATGGTCAGGATGCCGGTCGCCATGCCCAGCAGCAGCGGCGCCAGTGGCGAGATGTAAAGGCCCGAGCGATAGAAGCGCCAGCGCATCGGCAGTGCGGCGACCAGCGGATGGTGGCGGCGCTTGCGCGCCTGCATGCGCTTGCCGGTCTTGAGCGCGATCAGTGCCTGGATCGACTCCTTCGCCATCAGCGATCCGATGCCGCCCAGCATCAGCACATAGAGGATGCCGATCACCGTATCGATCTGCCCCAGCGACTGGAGCAAGCGGAAGATGAGGACGCCAAGGCCCGCGCCGACCACGCCGCCGGCGATCAGTACGCCGCCCATGCGGAAATCGACGGTGCCGCGCGACATGTGGGTGACGACGCCGGACACGCTGGCGCCGGTCACCTGGCTGGCGGCAGAGGCCGCTGCGACCGTGGGCGGGATGCCATAGAAGATGAGCAGCGGCGTGGTGAGGAAGCCGCCACCCACGCCGAACATGCCCGACAACAGGCCGACGACGCCACCCAGTCCGATGATGACCAGGGCGTTCACCGACAGATTGGCGATGGGCAGGTATAGATCCATGCCCCATCGGGTTAGAGACAAAAGACTCCCAGCGAAAGCCGGGAGATGGCCGGCAGGCTAAAAATCGGCGGTGAGTGTGACCGCCAGGCCGGAAGCCGGTTTGGCTTGACCGGCGACACGTTCACGCCATTCGATCCCGATGCGTGCGGCGATCGCTGGAAGGGGCAGACGAAACTGGATTTCGGGGCCGATATCCAGTCGTTCGACATCGGGTTGCGCACCACCAGACAGGCTGAGGCCAACGCGCAGAGGGCTGTCCTTGATCGGCGCGAGCAGCGAGAATTTTCCGTCGATGAAAAGATCGCGCTTGTGCAGCCCCACCATGCCGGTCTGTGCATAAAGGCTGGCCTCTATCGGTCCGGCAATGGGTCTGGGGCCAAAACCGCCGACGAGCAGCAGCGCGAAGGCGTCGCGTGCCTGGGTATCGAGCGCGATCCGTCGTTCGGCAGCAAGGCTGACGGCAATATGGCGTACTGGCTGATAGGACAGGCCGATCGAGGTTTCTGGCGCCGCAGGCGACTGGAGGGCCGTCGTGACCCGACCATAAGCGGCAAGGCGGCCCAAGGATCGGGGCATCAGGTCGAAGTCGATCCGCGCGCCGGCCTGCGACCCGCCGAGACGCCCCACAGTGGCGAGGTCTGCCGATGAACCACCGCCGGAGCGCCAGAGCAGCCAGGCGCTGCCTTGCCAGCGATCATGGCCGACGGGCGATATGGTTGATACCGAAATAGCGAGGGGATCCATGGCTTTGGGCCGGGCTGGGGGAGGTCTTTGTCTGGAGGCGCCAGAGGTCAACGACCATGTAGTCGATAGTGGCGCGATGGCATAAGAGGTCCGGACTGGCTTGAAGGGCGAACTCGCACGGATGGGTTGCCACTTATTGCCAGAATATATTGCTGTCTCTGCTCTGCGGATGATCGGGATCATGCGCTCCTGACGAGTGGGGGAGCCGATCCGACTGCCTTTGGCCGGGGCTGGCACTGTCGCTGGTAGCGGTGCTGTCGACGCGATCGTGCCGAACAGGCGCATGCCGGTCCAGCCGATGCACAGCATGAAAAAGAAGCGCACCGGCCGTCCATCGGCCGATGATCCGATCATGCCTGCTCCTCCATGTCGGGGAAGCGATGTTGCGTCTTGTCCCACACCAGCGGCTTGCCCAGCAGTGACTGGACATAGAGGATCACGGCGCGCCGGGCGGCCAGGATGGCGATCGCGTTGCCGACGAACATGCGCGGCACGGCCGCCAGTCCATGTCGCCAGCCATAGGCATGGCCGGCAAAGGTCGCGCGCATCGTGATGCGCCATGCCATGAGCCAGAGATTGAGCGTCAGCAAGCTGTCGATCAGCGGCGTCGATGGGCGAATTTGCGGCGCCAGGAACGGGCGAGCCAGTTCCAACATGCTCCAGAGCAGTAGCGTGGCGTAGGCGGCGACGATGATCAGGGCCGCAAGGGTGGCGCGTCGGTCCCTGATCCGCATCCACCATTCGGCCGGGCCACCCTGCCAGCCCATCCGATCCCATCCGGCAAGAGAAATGCCGATGATCCAGCGTGCCTTCTGGCGGATGGCGGCCGGGGCGCTGTCGGGAAAATATTCGCGGGTCGCGACCAGTCGGCCCTGTGCGTCACGGATGCGCAGGAAGATGCCCCGGCCGCCCATGTCGGCGATCCGCAACCCCGCCTCATAGTCTTCGGTCAATGATCCCGGATCGAATGGCCCCGCACCGGGATGCGGGGCGAGAGCGGCCAATATATTTCTTTCAAAGGCGCAGGCGACGCCAGCAGAGGGAATGGATGCGCCAAGAAATTCCCTCACCGTCAGGGACTTCCCATGGGCTTCCGCAAACTCATCACAATAATGATTGGCGATGGCACGGGAAAACCAGGTGCCGCGACCGGGTAGGGGGAGTACCGGCAATTGCACCAGCGCGAACCGGTCGATCATATGATCGAACAGCCGGATTTCATCGGGATGCACGACGTCTTCGGCATCATGCATGACGACGGCCTTGAACCGGATGCCGCTTCGACCTTCCTCCGCCAGCATGCTGCGCCAGTTGATGTTCAGGCAATCGGCCTTCGTGGTCGGGCCGGGGCGGTCATTCAGGCACAATATGATATGGGGTTGATCGATGGCGGCTGATGCGATCGCGTCGATCGTCGCCGGATCATTGGGATAGGCGCCGACGAATATGCGATAATCGGCATCGCCCCAGCAATGTACGGCATGGCGCAACATTGCGCCGATGACGTCCGCTTCCTGCCAGGCGGGAATGAAGATGGCGATACGGCCGGGCGTCGATGAAGGTGGCAATGTCGCCATCGTCATGCGGAGGCGGCGAGGATGCCGGACCGCCCGCCAGACTCGGCGGATCAGGAACAGAAGGTCGATCGCCAGATCATCCAGCCCGCCCAAGGCGAAGCCGATGACTGCGAACAACAATATCTCATAATGCAGCGCCTGTAGCGCGCCAAAGAGCATGTCCCCCACGATCCCGGATTCCCCCTGTCCCGATCGCCATGCGGCAGGACGAATTTATGTCATGAGAACAGCGGTCTTCCAAGTATTTTGGAGAAAGTCTGTCAACATTGGCCGGCGGATCTGGGTTGGACCTGAGCGGAAATTTCCCTAAGGGGGAAGAATGGCAATACCGGCAAGCACTTATGGAGAAGAGACGTGACCGAACGGCCCGTGTCCGCCCTCAGGAATTTCCTGAAGGGAGAAGCAGGCAGTGGCGTCTTGCTGATGATTTCGGCCGCGATCGCAATGATCATGGCGAATCTTCCTGGTGCTGCCGGCCATGTCTATCATGACATCTTCCATATGGTGACGGGGCCGGTGCTCGCTCCTGCACTCGGTCCCATGACGATCCATTTGTGGGTCAATGACGGACTGATGGCGATCTTCTTTCTGCTCGTCGGGCTGGAGATCAAACGGGAGTTCGTCGATGGCGGACTGTCCACCTGGGAGAGGCGGCGCCTGCCTTTCATCGCGGCGGGGGCGGGCATGATCGCGCCGGCGCTGGTCTATCTGGCCGTTACGGCTGGGGAACCGGCCCTGGCGCGCGGCTGGGCGATCCCGGCGGCCACCGATATTGCCTTTGCGATCGGGGTTCTGGCGCTGCTGGGATCGCGGGCGCCCGCATCGATCAAGCTGTTCCTGACGGCGGTCGCGATCGTCGACGACATGGGCGCGGTGGCGATCATTGCGCTGGCCTATAGCCAGGGGCTGGATATCATGGCTTTGGCCGGCGCCTTTGTCGTCCTGCTGGTCATGTTCGGGATGAACCGTGTCGGTGTGCGGGCCCTGGCGCCTTATCTCATCGGCTTCCTGCTGCTCTGGTATCTGATGCTGCTGTCGGGCGTCCATGCCACGATCGCGGGCGTGCTCGCCGCCATCACCATCCCGGTCAATCGCACGCCGGGTGCGCCGGATGCGGTGGACAGTCCGCTCCATCGCCTGGAACATCTGATCCATCCCTGGAGCGCCTATCTGATCGTACCGCTCTTCGGCTTTGCCAATGCCGGCATCACGCTCAATGGCGAAGCGATCGGCGCTTTGCTCAGCCCCTTGCCGATCGGCGTGGCGCTGGGGCTGCTGCTTGGCAAGCAACTGGGCGTGTTCGGCAGTATCTGGCTGGCGCAGAAGCTGGGCATCGCGGCGCGGCCTTCGGGTGCGACCTGGGTGCAGATTTACGGCATGGCGCTGCTGTGCGGGATCGGTTTCACCATGAGCCTGTTCATTGGCGCGCTCGCCTTTCCGGGGCAGCCATTGCTGGTCGAGGAGGCGAAGATCGGCATCCTTGGCGGATCCTTGCTGTCCGCGCTGTGCGGTTATGCGGTGCTGCGTTTTGCGCCGACGCCGCGATCGGTCGCGCGGGGGGCGGGGTGAGGGGAATCGCGTAGCATTAACCTTCATGCTACTATCGCCTTGCCGTTGCCGCGACTCGCTTCGCGTCAGCGCGCCGACCGCACTTTCGAAAAATACGGGAGGAGGGCGAACCGATGGAGACGGACGTCAACTATCTGCTGCATCGCCAGCAGATGTCGCTGATAAACGCGCAGGCAACGGCATCGCCCGAGGGGCGCGCTGCCTATGAAGGTCTGGCACGCGGTTATATCGATCAGGTCGAAGCCTATCGCAGGCGCAATAAGCAGCAGGAAAGGCTGATCATTCCGGCGCATTGATCCTCCGACCGTTGCGCCATCGCGCTATCGACGGGAAATCAGGCGATCGATCACGTCCTGATGCGGGCCATCGGCACCGCATTCGCGTTCCAGTATCTTCTTGATCTTCTCCAGTTCGGCTTCGGTCAGATGTTCGATGCCGATGAAGTCGTTGCGCGCGGTCTCGATCGAACGGATCAGTTCGTCGAGCTTGGCCTGGATCGCGGCGCCGTCGCGGTTCTGGGCATTCTGGATCAGGAAGACCATCAGGAAGGTGACGATGGTCGTGCCGGTATTGATCACCAGTTGCCAAGTGTCGGAATAGTGGAAGAGCGGACCAGTCACGCCCCAGATCAATACGACGCCGACCGCCAGGATGAAGGCGAGCGGCTGGCCGGTCCAACTGGCGATCCGTGCCGACAGGGCGGAAAATATCCGATCCATGCAAACTCCTTTGGATGTCCTGCGCATTTAGGCTCTGTTCAGCCATCTGCTGTCATGGCCATGCCCATGGCAACCATATCTTTTCGTGCAACGATCGGCGCGCTCGCCGGCTCCCTTCTGCTGGCCTCCTGCGCCAGTGTTTCCCCCGAATCACGCGTGCGCGCCGGGTTGATCGACGCTGGTCTTTCGCCGCGGATGGCGGGTTGCATGGCCGAACGCATGGTCGATCGGCTCAGCCTGGTGCAGTTGCGGCGGCTCCAGTCGATCGCCTCGCTCCACAAGTCGCACATGGGCAAGATGAGCATGGACGAACTCCTCTATAAGGTCCGCGCGCTGGAGGATCCGGAGATTTTCCTGGTGACCAGCAAGGCCGCCATTCACTGCTCCTTCTGACGCCGATTTCACAATAAAGCGGGGTCGGGCTTCGCAAGGGTTTTGCAATTTTGCAAAGTCGTTTTGCGAAATGGCTCTGGCCCTGCTTCTTCGCCTGTGCTTAACCCGCCTCAACAGTTTTCCTGTGAACAAAGGACGGGCTAGCCCATGAACATTCACGAATATCAGGCGAAGGAACTGCTCGCCAAGTATGGCGCGCCGATCGCCGCCGGTCACGCTGCCTTCACCGTCGAGGAAGCCGTCGAGGCCGCCAAGAAGCTGCCCGGACCGCTCTATGTCGTGAAGTCGCAGATCCACGCCGGTGGCCGCGGCAAGGGCAAGTTCAAGGAACTGGCCCCCGAAGCCAAGGGCGGCGTCCGCCTCGCCTTCAACCTGGACGAGGTGAAGGCCCACGCCACCGACATGCTCGGCAACACGCTGGTCACCATCCAGACCGGCGACGCTGGCAAGCAGGTCAACCGTCTGTACATCACCGACGGCGCCGACATTGCCAAGGAATTCTACCTGGCGCTGCTGGTCGATCGCGCCACCAGCCGCATCGCCTTCGTCGTGTCGACCGAAGGCGGCATGGACATTGAAGAGGTCGCCCACTCGACCCCCGAAAAGATCCACAGCTTCTCGGTCGATCCGGCCACCGGCTTCCAGCCGCACCACGGCCGCGCCGTTGCTGCTGCCCTGGGCCTGACCGGCGACCTCGCCAAGCAGGCTTCGAAGGTCGCTTCGTCGCTCTACGCCGCGTTCCTCGATACCGACGCCGAGCAGATCGAAGTCAACCCGCTGGCGCTGACCGAGCAGGGCAACCTCCTCGTCCTCGACGCCAAGGTCGGTTTCGACGGCAACGCCATGTTCCGTCACAAGGACATCGCCGAACTGCGCGACCTGACCGAGGAAGATGCGGCCGAAGTCGAAGCGTCGAAGTACGACCTCGCCTACATCAAGCTGGACGGCAACATCGGCTGCATGGTGAACGGCGCTGGCCTGGCCATGGCGACCATGGACATCATTAAGCTGAATGGCGAATTCCCCGCCAACTTCCTGGACGTAGGTGGCGGCGCCACCACCGAAAAGGTGACCGCGGCGTTCAAGATCATCCTGAAGGACCCGGCCGTTAAGGGCATTCTGGTCAATATCTTCGGCGGCATCATGAAGTGCGACATCATTGCCAATGGCATCGTCGAAGCTGCCAAGGAAGTGAACCTGTCGGTTCCGCTGGTTGTCCGCCTGGAAGGCACCAACGTCCAGCAGGGCAAGGACATTCTGGCCAATTCGGGTCTGCCGATCGTCCCCGCCGACGATCTGGGCGATGCGGCCAAGAAGATCGTGGCAGAAGTGAGGAAGGCGGCCTGAGCCCCCTAATCACCTGAGAAGATACGCCATAGGGCGTGGGTGACCTGGAAACGGGTCGCCCACGTCCGTGTTCGCGTTGGCGGGCGATGGCGTGAAAATGGAGGATGTTGAAATGAAGATCCTTGTGCCCGTGAAGCGGGTTATTGATTACAATGTGAAGCCGCGGGTGAAGGCGGATGGCACGGGCGTGGACCTGGCCAACGTCAAGATGAGCATGAACCCGTTCGACGAGATCGCCGTCGAGGAAGCCATTCGCCTGAAGGAAAAGGGCGCGGCGACCGAGGTCGTGGCGGTATCGATCGGCGTCGCCAAGGCGCAGGAAACGCTGCGCACGGCGTTGGCGATGGGCGCGGACCGCGCCATCCTGATCCAGACCGATGACGAAGTCGAACCGCTGGGCGTCGCCAAGCTGCTCGCCAAGGTTCAGGAAGAGGAAGGCGCTGGCCTGATCATCCTGGGCAAGCAGGCGATCGATGACGACAGCAACCAGACCGGCCAGATGCTCGCTGCGCTGCTGAACCTGCCGCAGGGCACCTTCGCCAGCAAGGTCGAGGTAGAGGGCGACAAGGTCAACGTCACCCGCGAAGTCGATGGCGGCCTGGAGACGGTGAGGCTCAACACCCCGGCGATCATCACCACCGACCTGCGCCTCAACGAGCCGCGCTATGCGTCGCTGCCGAACATCATGAAGGCCAAGTCCAAGCCGCTGGCGACCAAGACTCCGGCGGATTATGGCGTCGACATCGCCGCCCGTCTGGAGACGCTCAAGGTCTCCGAACCGCCCAAGCGCTCGGCCGGCATCAAGGTTGCCGATGTCGATGAACTGGTCGCGAAGCTCAAGGCTCTGGGAGTTGCAGCATGACGAAGACGCTCGTTTGGGTTGAACATGAGGGCGGCGCCGTCAAGGACGCGACCCTTTCCGCCGTGACCGCCGCAGCCAAGCTGGGCGAAGTCCATCTGCTGGTCGCTGGCCAGGGTGTCGACGGCGTTGCCGCCGAAGCCGCCAAGATCGCCGGCGTGGGCAAGGTCCATGTCGCCGACGACGCGGCCTTTGGTCATGCTTTGGCAGAGAATGTCGCGCCGCTGATCGTCGAGCTGATGGGCCATCATGACGCGTTCGTCGCGCCGGCCACCAGCAACGGCAAGAATATCGCGCCGCGCGTCGCCGCTCTGCTGGACGTGATGCAGATCAGCGACATCCTGTCGGTCGAGAGCGAGGACACGTTCACGCGCCCGATCTATGCCGGCAACGCGATCGCCACGGTCAAGTCGAAGGACGCCAAGAAGGTCATCACCGTTCGCGGCACCGCTTTTGAAAAGGCGGCCAAGGAAGGCGGCAATGGCGCGGTGGAAGCCGTGGCCTCGACCGGCGACAAGGGGATTTCGTCCTTCGTCGGCGCCGAGATCGCCAAGCTGGAACGCCCCGAGCTGACCAGCGCCAAGATCATCGTGTCGGGTGGCCGCGCGCTGAAGGACGGTCCGACCTTCGAGGAATATATCATGCCGCTGGCCGACAAGCTCGGCGCGGCCGTCGGTGCCTCGCGCGCTGCGGTCGACGCGGGCTATGTCCCCAACGACTATCAGGTCGGCCAGACCGGCAAGATCGTCGCGCCGGAAGTCTATATCGCCGTCGGCATTTCCGGTGCGATCCAGCATCTGGCCGGCATGAAGGACAGCAAGACCATCGTCGCCATCAACAAGGACGAGGATGCGCCGATCTTCCAGGTGGCCGACATCGGCCTGGTCGGTGATCTGTTCAAGGTGGTGCCGGAACTGACCGGCAAGCTGTAAGCCGAATTGGCTTGAGTAGGAAAGGGCGTGGGGAGTGATCCCCATGCCCTTTTTTGATTGCTTGTTTGCCGCATTTCCCTGGTCGTCAGATGTGACCATCTGACTTGGAAATGCTTATTCGCAGTTGATGTCGCTCTTGTCGATGGCCCGGCCGGCAAGCGCGCCGCCGGCGCCGCCCAGGATGGTGCCGAGCGTCTTGGAGCCGCCGGGAGCGATGACATTGCCGAGCACGCCGCCGGCAAGGGCGCCGACGATGGTGCCGGTGGTGCCGTCATCGCGCTTGCAATAATAGCGGCCGTCGCGGTCGCGGTAGATCTGGTCATTGTCGCCGAGATGGCGGCGCGGCGGGCGGCGATCCCGGTCGCGGTCACGGCCGCCGGGCGGGCGATTGTAGCCGCCGGGGCGGTCATAGCCATAGCCGCCGCCATAATTGTCCGAGGCGCAGGCGCCGAGCGGGAGCATGGCAAGGGCGGCAAGCGCCATTATGGGGGTACGCACGGGATAGTCTCCTCTTCTTTTCCCTGTCGGGAGGAGAACCCGCAAGCGGCGCGAAGGTTGCGCCAAGATACTGATCAGAAACGCGAAACCGCCCGCCGCTGCCATCGAGAGGGGAGTGCGGCAGCGAGCGGACGGCATCAACGGCGCGTCGAGGAGGCGCGTCGCCGAGAGGATGGGCGTCAGTGCGCCAGGGGCGAGGCGCCGCTGGCCGTGGCTGGGGTGACGACCGGGGCCGGGCTGTCCTGGATGCGCTGGTCCTCCAGCTTCGCCTTGGCGTCGTTGTAACGGGCGACGAGGTCGTCCTTGAACTCGGTGAGCTTGCCGTCGTCATAGAGCTTCTTGCCGACATAGCCGGCGATGGCGCCGAAAATCAGGGTGCGGATCATGGGGAACTCCTTGGTTGCCAGTCGGGGAAAAGAACCGGCGTCGGCGGCAAGGGTTCCGAGCATGATTGCGTCCGCGACGGGCCTTGCTAGTCTTGCGACGGACGGTGGCGGGGGCCGCCGTGACAAGGGGGTGGCAATGTCGGCATTCGATCTGGTGTTCGCGGTGTTCGGGCTGCTGCTGGGGCTGGCGATCGCCGAGGTGCTGGGCGGCTTTGCCCGTGCGCTCAAGCTCAAGCGGACCGCCAAGCCGGTGCGGATCGGCTGGCTGACGCCGCTGCTGGGGCTGTTCGTGCTGCTGGACCTGACCAGCTTCTGGGGCAGCGCCTATATCATGCGGGACCAGATGGATGCGAGCTATCTGACGCTGGTCGTGGTGCTGGCGATCGTCGGCGTCTATCATCTCGCCGCGTCGCTGATCTTTCCCGACGAGCCGGAACAATGGCCCGATTTCGACGACTGGTATGACCGGCAGAAGCGGATGGTGATCGGCGGGCTGCTGCTGGCCAATGTCGCGGTCACGATCGGCCAGGGTGTGCTGGAGGAGGTGAGGCCGGTAGCCGATGCCCCCGCCGGACCGCTCGCCCCCTATGCCGCGCCGATCCTGCTGGGCGGGCTGGTGGGGCTGCTGACCCTGCTGGTCGCGCTGCTGCGGGTGCGGAGCCGGCGCGCGAACATGGCGATGCTGATCGCGGCGAACCTGATCCTGCTGGGCGCCAGTATTGCCGAGGATTATATCTGAGCGGGATCGGGCGCCACCGCGCGGCGGCGCCCGGCCTGATTGGCCGATTATTCGGCGTGGGCGATGTTCACCGCGGCCATCTTGCCGCGCTTGTCCTGCTCCAGGTCATAGGTGACGCGGTCCTTCTCGCGCAGGGTGGCGAGGCCGGCGCGCTCGACCGCGCTGATGTGGACGAACGCATCCTGGCCGCCGGTGTCGGGCTCGATGAAGCCATAGCCCTTGTCGGCGTTGAAGAACTTCACGGTTCCGGTGATGCTGCTCATGATATTTCCTTCTTTCATGCGGCGGACCCATGGCGGGCACGCCGGGTCGCTAGAGGGGCAGGGAAAGAGGGAGATAGGTGCCGCAAAGCGCCGAAGACCGTCGATTTGCGACTATAGCAGCGCCCTTGTACGGCATTGCGGGCGTCCTGGCAAATCACTGGCCGTTTCGGCGGGGGCTGCCGCCGCGTCCTCCTCTTCCTCCTCGTCTTCCTCATCCTCGTTCAGAAGCTCGTAACCGGCCGCTTCCAGGACGGCGATTTCCTCGTCGCTGCCCGGCGCGAAGCCGAAACGGGCGTCGCGGGCGCGGGTGGCGGCTTCCTCATAGGGGCGGGCCTGCGCCTCCAGCTCCGCGGCATAGGCGGCCTCCTCGGCTTGTGTCAGAGCGCGGTCATAATCGTCGATATCGTAATAATCCCCGCTCTGGTCGCCGGTGAAGTCGGGCGGGGCGGGGTAATCGGTGCGCAATTGCTCGCGATCCTCATCCCACCAGACGCCGCGCAAACGGGTCGCGGCCTCCTCCGGCGGCAGGTCGGCGCGGTGGATATGGCGGCGAAGTTCACACCGTTCATTCCGGTCGGAAAAGGGCGAGATTCCGGGCTGCACGGGCGCGCGCTTGGCACCGGGCTGGAGCGCCAGCCGAGCGGCGATGAAGAGCGCGACCGAGGCGGCGGGGGCGAGGGCGGTTGCCGCCTCCGGTGCGACGGGTTCGGGTGTCTCGGGCTGGTCGCCGTTGAGCAGGCGGGCGTCGGCCATCTGGCGGGCCATATGTTCCATTCCCGTGCGCGGCAGGCCGATCAGTTCGGATTCCTTGTCGGCCTCTTCGGCCGGGCAGATCAGGTCGAGATAGGCGGTGAAATCCTGCGCCACGACGCGGGCGAGCGCGGCGTCCGACCCTTCGGGCGGGCTGTCGGCCATGCGATCGAGCCGCGCGAGCATCGACATGGCGAGGCGATTGTCATGGCGGTGGCGGCGGACCTCGCAATTGTCGGGATCCTTGCGGATCACCTCCTCGCTGCCCATGATCGCGCGCGACAGGAGATCGTCGGCCAGGCGGGCGCGGGCGATCAGGATCGCGGCGTCCCAGCCCAGGCGAAAGGCCGCGCCGTCATGGCGGATGCGCAATGTATAGGCCGAGCGCGCGGTGATGCGCACCCCTTCGCAGGCGAGCATGATGACGCCGGTGGCGGCGAGTATCTCCAGGAAACGCCGCTGGCGCGCCGGGCTCCAGCCATCGACCCGCCGCTGCGGATCGGGCGTGGGGATGGTGTCCGGCAGGGGCGGCGTGATCGGCGGAAATGCGCAGGACATGGCAAGGCCCTTTCAGGGAAAGAGGACGCGTTGCCGGAAGGGTAGGCAGAAAGGCGGGGTGTAGGACAGCGGAATAGGAATTGGCCACCAGTGCGCCCATAGGGGCCTGCAAAGCGCGCCTTTCTGCGTTCCGGTGCTCACGTACTTTGAGTACGCTGCGTCGAACCGAGACCCGTGTCTCGGTTCGAGGTACTCGAAAAACGCCCTTTTGCCCTGCGGTCGTCTTCGACCCCGGCTCCGTCTGGAGGCACTGGAGACCAATTCCTGCGCAGCGGTTGCTACGGCGATCAGGGATATTGCTGGCGGGTATGCTTCACGTTCAGGATTTCGATCGCTTCGGCACCGACGCGATAAACGAGGATATAGTTGGGCGTGACGATCGCTTCGCGCGTGTCGGGAACACGCCCGGTGCGGTGCAGTTGGGGATGATAGACCAATTGTTCCGCGACATGGGCGAACAGGTCGGTCAGGCGCAGCGCGGCCGTCGGATTGCGATCAGAAATATAGTCGATGATAGTGCGCACGTCCTCCCGCGCTCGTTCGCGCCAGATGACGTGTGGCATCAGCCTTGCCGGGCCTTCTTGGCGTCGATGATCGCGCGCAGTTCGGCCATTACCTGATCATGTGGCACGCCCGGCCGGGGATCGGCCAGGCTCGCCTCAACCTCCGCCTTGAACCAAGCGTCATAGGCGGCGGCCTCCTCGGTCGTCGCAAATTCGGACTCGATGGGCGTGAGCTTCGTCATGGGGCGATCATAGCGAAGGCGCGGCTTGATGGCCATATGGCGCCGGGGATAGGGGCTGAGATAGGTCCATAATGGACCGGGTTCGGAGGAATGGGCAGGCCGCGCGGTCGCTGTCGATCCCGCCATTTGTGGCGGACGGCCGATCGTGGCCGGAACACGGGTACGGATGAGCGACATATTGGAGGTGCTGGCCAGCGGGGCGGGCGTGGACGCGATTGTCGCGGATTGCCTTTATCTCAGCGCGGATGATGTGCGCACGATTTGATGAGGGCGCAACTCATGTCGAGTTGCGCCCATCTGCGTTACGCAGATTTAGAGACGTACATTTTTAGCAAAATTGCGCTCATACTGTTTATCGTCTGTGCCAAATCTTCATTTTGTGCTCTGAGCTTGGCTATTTCTTCGAGGATGTGAGCGTCAAACTGCAGGGTGTGAACTTGCGTCGCATTCGCAATATCTGGGCGATGGTCGCCCGATGCGGCGGTGGCGAGTGCCTTGCTTACCCAGGCATTGATCTTCATGCCACTGCGCTTGGCAGCCTCTCTAGACACGTCAACTGTTTCGCTAGGCAAGCCTTTTATAGTCCAATCCTTGGACCCAATGCCTTCATTCGAACTTTTTGCGGCAGGTTGCCGATTTGAGCGTGAACGCTTTGGGCGAGTCACCTCCAGTGACTGCAGGTTAGACATCGTGCTTTCTCCCGGTTTTAAAAAGGTGCAAGATAGGGTGACTCCGGCAACCTATCTGGGGTGTTTAATGTTCCATACTCCGATAATTCGCATATGCACAAGCGCATAAAATGGTTGGTATCGGGTTAATGTACCCCTGATATGGTTCTTTGATCCGTATTTTGTACCCTTGAAAGGTGCCTTTTTATCTCCTATTTTAACCGGGTCGGAATAGGGGCACTGCATGAGCGCGGATCACGATCATGGTTATTGGATGGCGGAAGTGGACAGGGCGGTTCGTGAAATTCGAGCCTGTTTGAGTTTTTTGGCGCAATCGGGCAAACTCACGCATCCCCTGATGAGTATCAGTACTCTCATGGACCGGATTGAATTTTGCGTCTGCATTGAAGAGGGTGAATCTGCGTTCGTGCTCGATGAGGAAGAGAGCCGAGTTTCTTTTCGTTGCTCTGTCCTCAAGAAAATTCACGAGGAAATGCTGTGCCTAGGTTCTGAGATCGACTTGTTGGATGATGAACCAATTCGAGCCAGTCAGATTGCCATCAACTTATTTGTTGTTCATGAATTGCTTCATATCAGGCAAAATTTTCCGCATTTTGCCACTGTCCAAGATATAAAGGCGGGCCTTGAAGGGATCGGGTTGCCGCTTCTGGATGTCGCAGCTGACACAATCTCTGCGTGGGTGTGTGCTCATGTTGAAGTTCATCGTAATAGCGATGAATTTTCTGAGGACGACATACTCCACAATTTTGCAAATTTTCTCATTCTTGCCTACGTCGTGGGCGCATTCGTTTATGATGGGCGATCAGTCGGCAAACGGCAGAGGCTTCTGGGTTTGCTGCTGTCAGCAATGCTTGTTCAAGCTAAAAACGAAGGCAAGCTGGACACCTCGAAGAACCGTCTGATTTCGGCATGATGGCGGCTTGAAGGCTCAAGAGGGAAGTATGAGCCTTGGTTTCGGGGTCTGATCTGCTGATTTTCGTCGGTGCGGCGCCTTCACAGGCCGTCTTTGGCGTCA